>SVLC01000014.1 GCA_015068155.1 Oscillospiraceae bacterium
TCTCATTTGTCAAGAACTTTTTTCATTTTCCTGCAAATTTCTTTTCGCTTTGTCTTTTTTGCCGCGCCCCTCACGAGCGCTTGCGTATTCTACCAGACTTTTCCTGTTTTGTCAAGTGTTATTTTTACATTTTTTGTAATTTTCCCGCAAAAAAGGGAGGCCGGAAACGGCCCCCCTAAAAACAGGCAATGATACTTACTTAGCGTCCTCGATGAGGCCGTAGCCACCGTCGTTACGCTTATATACGACAGCAAAGGCGCCGTCGTTATCCTCGTCACGGAAGGCGAAGAAGGTATGCTCCAGCAGGTTCATCTGCAGAACGGCTTCTTCACGGGTCATAGGCCGGAAATAGAACTCCTTGACACGCTGGATGGACAGATCCTCTTCCCCCTCTTCAGGAACGAAGGAGGTTTCTTCCACGGAGCGGACAAAAGCATCCTGCTTCAGGCGGCGGGCCAGGCGGGTCTTGTTCTTGCGGATCTGGCCTTCGATGGTGCCGACAGCCGCATCAATGGATGCGAACATATCGGAAGTGGATTCCTTGGCGCGGAACCAGGTGCCTGCGCCGTGGACAGTAAGCTCGGCGATGTTCCGATTCTTTTCCACGGAGAAGGTGACAAGTGCCTCTGCATCCTCGTCAAAGAAGCGAGCCAGCTTCATGACTTTTTTCTCGGCATAGGCATGGACATTGCCCGGCAGTTTAACCTTCTTTTCGCTGTACTGAAATTTCATAGTCCGCAGCTCCTTTCGTTTTCACCGGTATTCCGGTGGAGTATTGTCATTATAGCACAGATGTATGTCTTTTGCAATAGGTTGCGGGCAGAAAATCCATCTTTCTTTGTAAAAAAGTGGACACCGAAGTGCCCACTTTTTGTTATGTATCCGCTTCCTCCCAGGGGGTGGGGACGCCGTCCACATAGTGCCAGTAGTTACCCGGCTCCGTAGGCGGTGTTTCGGAATAAAAGTAACAAGTTAGCCCACGTAATATGCTATTCCCATTAAGCATACCGGAAAGAAGCGCATTCCACTGCTCCTCAGTACCATTGTAGTATACGGATGTCAGTTTTTCGCAATCTATCAGAATATCTATGCCAATAGTTTTTACGCCGGAACCAATCACCAATATTTCCAGATTTCTGCAATGGATAAATGCATTTGTACCAATTTCTGTAACACAATCCGGAATAATGACACTTTTGGCTGACTCCATGAACGCAAATGCATGTGGCCCGATAACCGTTACGCTTCCATCATCCGGGATCGTAAAATCATCAAATGCGAAATATAAAACCTTGTCCTTTGTTCTTATTAGGCAATTTCCGGAAAAATGAAGCTTTTGATTTTGGGGATCAAGGAAGATTTGAGGCCATGTATCACGATCACGCGGAATTAAAGGCAAATTAACCACATTTTTACCCACCGAAACGGAAACAAGGGTTTCTGTTTGAAAGATTTCATCCGAAATAAACCTGGTTTCTTCATGTAGTACCGCATCCGTTATGGTCGGATCCGCAACCCCTTGCAGGAACAAGTAGGGATTATCCGCGTTGCCGATATATTCCATTCCTTTGTAAACAGTACACTGCAACGCAGAACAGCTCGTAAATGCACCGGCATCAACATATTCGACCGTTTCCGGAATGCTAATATCTTTCAGGGATGTGCAGAGGTAAAATACGCCACTATAAACCTGTTTTACTGTCTGCGGCAAAGCAACACTGGTAAGGCTGATGCAACTGCTAAATGCCGAATTCATGATGGTTTCCAATGCATTCCCCCAATGAATCGTTTCCAATGCTTTGCAGCTTTGAAAAGCCGAGGTTTCAATGCTAATTACATTGGCTCCGATATAGACCGTCTGCAAGGAAGAACACGCCATAGCAAATTGGCTAGGGATTGTGGTGACGCCATCAGGAATCCTAATGGATGTAAGTTTTCTGGAGGACCTGATCATCCCCTTGCCCATGTAAATAAGGGAATCCGGCAATTCCAATTGTTTCAGACTTTTGCAATAAGAAAACGCCCATGCATTAATAGTGGTGACACCCTGGGGGATTGTAATATCCTCCAGCACAGAACACCCAGAAAATGCAGCTTCACCGATCACCTTCAATCCAGCCGGAAGCACCACAGATACCAACGCATCTTCTCCTAAAAATGCGCCATCCCCAATTTCTGTTACAGGCAAATCCCGATAGGTATCGGGTATCACGATGTTTGTACGCCGCCCCCCTGCCACACCGGTGACAATGTAGGAGTCGCCGGTTTCGCACAGCTTATATCGCAACCGGGTTGCATAGAAATCGTAACCGCAACGGCTGCAAATAGCCGGGTCGTTGGGATCATCAAAAACATGGTATCCATTGGCGCAGTCTTTTGGATCACCAACTGGGTTTGTATCTTTCGGTGAAATTGCGGAGGTGTGCGAAAAAACACTATAGCTGGCTGACGGAGGTAATGCATTGCCAGAGGAAGATGTATGAAGTGCGGAATCCAATGTTGAATGCTGACAGCTACAGAGAAGAACAATAACTATGAAAAATATTATCCCTAAAAATAACTTTTTCATCGTTTTGCCTCCTAACGCGCTTCATAATCAATTGATTTTTTCCAAGGTAACGTTAATGCCGAAATTAAAAGCCTCATGATCTTCGCAAATCGAATTTCCGCTCTCATAGTAGGCCACAACATAATAAAGAACATCTCTGTTTAGTACAATACGCATTCCACTGTGAAGTCTATGCACTCTTACTTCACCTTCCATAGAAGTTACTTCATGTCCAAACGGCTCAATTATGTAGACACGTGAACAGCTACATCCATCTACAGATACAATATATTCTTGGTGTGGATTGATGAAGTAGCCAGGATTATATCTTAACAGATGCGCAACCGCCCTTTCACTTCCAGAGCTATCGATATCAAACTCAATCCAAACTGACATATTAGAAACATAGTCTTCGATCAGATTCAAGTCTTCATATCCATAAATCTCCCTTCCATCAGGGCGAGGTGACACAGCATTGGAGAAGGAAAGTCTGCCAAAATAAGTATCTTCTTCGACATAGATATGCAAAGTATATGTTTCTCCAGCGTTTAGATATACGCTTATGAAAGCTCCGGCCGCATATCCTCTTCCATCATAGCAGTCGATAACAAAATCATTATTGGAATCATACAGGGTCATTGAGACACTGTTATTGACCAGTAATCCCTCGGCATCATAGGTTCCAAATGTCTGAATATAATAGTTCCCTTCGTGGGCAACAACAAACTGGAATTCGCATTCACCTGGTGCAATGTTGGGCGTAAAATAGTACTCGCAATAAGGACTGTGGATATATTCCGGATACGAAACCGCTTTAGCAGGTGCAGGGAAAGCCAGCATTACGGCGGCGATCATTGTAACCGCCATCAGCATACTAAGAAATCTTTTCATAACTGTTCTCCTTTCATAATTCACAATCGTTTTATGTACAGACAATCAAACAGAATGTATCAGAGAACCATCACCCCCTTTCGGCAAATTCAAACTACATAAACCGCTTCCACCATGGGAACGCACCTCCTGTTTCCTTATTCTTCCATCGTATATCATCATTATAGCACACACATTTGTAGTTTGCAAGCAGATTTATGAATGAAAGATTAAAAAATAATTGCGCAGCCGCTTGCCGCGGCCTGCGGTCACGGTATCACACAATGATTCAAAAACATAAAAAAGAGAGGACCGGCGGTCCTCTCTTTGGGGATATCAGTCTTCGGAGTCTTCATCCAGCAGCTCCATCATGATCAGGCTGTACACATTCTCCGCCTTGGTTTCAAACAACTTGGCCAAATGGGCCGCGTTGCGGCTGTTGGGCGCCTGCAGTTCCAGGGTCATCAACTGGCCCACCTCGTCATTCAGCGACATGATCACCGCGCTGGAGCCATCCTCCCGGGTGATCACCTGGGTTTTTACCAGGCTGCTGCGCCGCAGATGCCGATTGTACCGCTGAACCGCGGTTTCCGCTTTCTGCTTAACGGTGAATGCCACGGAATCCTCCGTCAACTGGCCGGCTTCCCGACCCTTGGCGGTGATCTCATACTTCCCCGGCTCTGCCGCCGATTCCTGCAGATGGCCGGAAGCCGCCATCTCCGGCACAGCGGTACATACATCAAAATAACTCAGGCAATCATCCTGATAGCACAGCTCGTAGATCTCCTGGGGGCTCAGGGGATAATTGGAGCGGGCCGTGACAAACAAGATCAAAACTTTAACATCCAGCATATCATGAATAAATCCCAAACGTTGCATATACATCACCTCTAGCTGTATTATACAACATTTACCGAAAAAATCAAGCACTCTGTGACAGCCGATGGCATATTGTGGGATGGAAAGGATGATGCCCCTTGAAACAACCCATCTTTTACACCGCCGGTGACTCCCCCGCCCTTTTCCAGGCCCGCAACTGTCTGGCCGGCTGGGGTTATGACATCTCCCCCGTCCCCACCGACCATGTGACCCATCTCCTGCTGCCGGTGCCCAGCTTTCAGGATGCCAATATTCTGCGGGGTGGGCAGCCCTTGCAGCAAGTTCTGCAAAATCTGCCGGAGAACATCACCATCATCGGCGGGCGGCTGCCGGTGCTGCCCTACGCAACCGTAGATCTGCTGCAGGATGAATACTACCTGTGGGAAAACGCTGCCATCACCGCCCATTGCGCTTTGAAGCGGATCCTGCTGGGTTGGGCCGGCACCCTGCAGCAAGTACCGATACTGGTGATCGGCTGGGGCCGCATCGGCAAGCATCTGGCATCTCTGCTTCGTTCGCTGGGAGCGGATGTAACGGTAGCCGCCCGGAAAGAGGCGGACCGGAACGCTCTGGTCCGGCAGCAATATCGGGCTATCGAACCGGGCAAATGGGAGCCGAAGCAATACAAGATCATTATCAACACCGCCCCATCCCCGGTGGTGACCCAAGCGGAAGCCCGGCGGGATGCGCTGCTTTTGGACCTGGCATCTCAGCGAGGCATTTTAGGCGACCGGGTGGATCACGCCCTGGCGCTTCCCGGGAAGGATGCGCCGGTGGAGTCCGGCAATTTGATCGCAAAAACCGTGCTGCGCTATGCGCTGGGAAAGGAGTAAGTTATGACGGTAGGTTTTGCCCTGTGTGGGTCGCTGTGTACATATGACAAAGTCTTTCCGGTGATGGAGTCCCTGGCAGAAAAGCACCGGGTGATCCCCATTTTTTCCTTTGCCGCCGGGTCCATCGACAGCAGGTTCGGCAAGGCCGCGGATCATCTGGCCCGGGCAGAAGCCATCTGCGGCACAAAACCGCTGCGAAGCATCCCGGATGTGGAACCTATAGGGCCGAAACAGATGCTGGATGTCCTGCTGATCGCCCCCTGCACCGGCAATACCCTGGCAAAACTGGCCCATTCCATCGCCGATACCCCGGTGACCATGGCCGCAAAAAGTCATCTGCGCAACGGCCGGCCGGTGGTGCTGGGGATTTCCACCAACGACGGACTGGCCGGCGCTGCGGAAAACATCGGCAGGCTTCTGGGCCGGAAGCACTATTACTTCCTCCCTTTTGGCCAGGACGATCCGCAGAATAAGCCCACCAGCCTGGTGGCAGATTTTTCCCGGACGGAGCCAGCGCTGCTGGCCGCCCTGGAGGGAATACAACTGCAGCCGATACTGCTATAACGGAACAGCAAAGCAACAGGCCCCCTCATATCGAGGGGGCCTTCAACGCTATACAGTATGTTACAGACTGTCCACTTCGTTAAGCCACAGACGGGCAGATGCATCGCTGGGCATTCGCCAGTCTCCACGGGGGCTCAGGCTGATATTGCCCACTTTCACGCCGTCCGGCAGGCAGTTGCGCTTGAACTGTTGGCTAAAGAACCGGCTATAGAACAGCCGCAGCCATTTTTTCACGGTTTCCGCATCGTATTCGTCCGCGAAAGCCCGGCAGGCCAAGGCGTAGATTTTGCTGGGACGGAACGCAAAACGCATCATATGATACAGGAAGAAATCATGCAGATCGTAGGGGCCAACGATGGACTCGGTGATTTGCCGGTGGGGCAGCAGCTCCGGGCTGACAGGGGTGATGACGATATCCATCAGCGCCTCCCGGGCGGCGGCAAAGGCCGGCGTGCCCGCCAAGTATTCCGTCATACGACGGACCATGGTCTTGGGAATGGTGCCGTTGACGGCATACATACTCATATGGTCACCGTTATAGGTACACCAACCCAGGGCCAGCTCACTCAGGTCACCGGTGCCAATCACGATACCGCCCACTTTGCCGGCGTAATCCATCAGGATTTGGGTCCGTTCCCGGGCCTGGGAATTCTCATACACGCCGTTGTGGATGGTTTCGTCGTGGCCGATATCCATAAAGTGCTGCCGCACCGCCGGGGAGATATCCACCTCTTTGATGGTGGCGCCCAGAGCGCGGGCCAGTTTGTGGGCATTGTTGCGGGTACGGTCGGTGGTGCCGAAGCCGGGCATGATCACCGCATGCACATCGGAAGGTTTTTCCGCAGCGGCTACCGCCACCAGAACTGCCAAAGCCGAATCCAGTCCGCCGGACAGCCCCACCACAGGCACGGCATGGATGGTCCGCAGCCGCTGCCGCAGACCCGCCGCCTGGATGGCGAAAACATGGTCATATTCCCGCGGATCGGTGGGCAGGAAGGGATACTTACCCGTGGGATACAGCGTACCGTCGCCGCGCAGAGCGCCGCAGCAGCAATCGATGGTGCGCATAGGCTCCACCTTACCGTAGAAGGAAGCAGCGTCACGGACGGACTTATTCTTCCGGCGAGCAGCCCGAACACGGCCCAGGTCCGCATCGGTGACCAGCAGATAATCGTTGTCGATCACATTCTCATTTTGGGCCAGCACCGTGCCGTTTTCGGCAATGATGCTGTGGCCGGAGAACACCAGGTCCTGGGTGGATTCGCTGGAACCGGAAGAGCAGTAAGCATACACGCAGGAGCAGACATCGGACTGATGCTCCACCAGACCGGTGCGGATCCGGCGCTTGCCCATGATCTCGTTGGACGCGGAAAGGTTGGCCACCACCTCGGCGCCGTTGATGGTCAGCAGAGTGGAAGGCGGCAGGGGTGTCCACAGGTCTTCGCAGATCTCCACACCCAGTACGGTGCCGTCACCCACCTTGAACAGCAGGTCACGGCCCACGGGCACGAAGCCCTCGCCGGTGATGCCCAGATCCCGCAGGCTCACCTGGCGGGTCTGCAGGTCCTCAGAAGAGGAGAACCAGCGGCGTTCGGAAAACTCTCCGTAGTTAGGCAAATGCGTCTTGGTCACCAGGCCCCGCAACTGACCGCCGGAGATCACCGCAGCGCAGTTATACATCTGACCTTCCACCACGGCAGGGGTGCCCACCACGGCAGTAACCGCAGGATAACGACCGGAGCAGACCATAATATCCTCCAGGCCCTTCATACTGGCCTGCAGCAAGGTATTCTGGAAGAACAGGTCGGCACAGGTATAGCCTGTCAGGGCCAGTTCCGGAAATACAACCACATCGCAGCCGGCTTCATGCGCTCTTGCAATATAATCGCAGATATCCTGGGTGTTTTTTGCAGCATCGCCCACCACCACCGGGGGTACAGCGGTACCAATACGGATAAAATCAAGCATGGATCAGTCCTCCATCTCTGTTTTTCTGTTATGCGCTATATTATAGCATATCTCCTGAAAAAATGCAACAAAAAGCTGGTCAGAAGGACAATTGACAATTCGGTTACCGCACTTTGCCCTATTGACATGTCATGCGGTATCTGCTATAATACATTTAACAATTAAGTTAAATGTTAAAGGAGGATTTTTATGGGCCTGCAAGCCACCCTGCGGGCATTGGCCGACCCAATCCGCCGGGAAATTCTCAATCTGTTGAAATCCGGCCGGCTCACCGCCGGGCAGATCTGCCAGCATTTTTCCGTAACGGATGCCGCCATTTCCCGCCACCTGTCCGTATTAAGGGAAGCGGACCTGATCCGGGACACCCGGGAAGGAAAATACATTTATTACGATCTCAACGCCAGCGTTCTCGAGGAGATCCTGCTGTGGATCGGTGATTTGAAAGGAGAAAATGGTCATGATTAAAAAGAACAAAGTAACACTTATCATTACAACGATCGCCATGCTGCTGCCCATGTTCATCGGCCTGCTGCTGTGGGATAAGCTGCCAGAGCAGGTCCCCTCCCATTGGGGCATCAACGGCGAGGTGGACGGCTGGTGCAGCAAGCCCTTTGCCGTTTTCTTCTTCCCCGGCCTGCTGCTGGGCTTCCACTGGCTGTGCGTATTTGCCAGCTGCGCCGACCCCAAGAACAAGAATTATCACCCCAAGGTGCTGCAGATCGTGCTGTGGATCTGCCCGGTGCTGAGCCTGATCCTGAACACCATGGTCTACGCCGCCGCTCTGGGTCAGGAGATCGCTGTTGAACTGATCATGTCCCTGCTGTCGGGATTGATGTTTGTGATCATCGGCAATCTGCTGCCCAAAATGCGCCAGAGTTACACCCTGGGCATCAAGCTGCCCTGGACCCTGAATAACGAGGAGAACTGGAACAAGACCCATCGTTTTGGCGGTAAGATCTGGGTTGCCGGCGGTGTGTTTATCATGGCCACCGCATTCCTCGGCAATTTCTGGATTTTGATGACCGTCCTGGCATTGATGTGCATCGTCCCCACCCTCTATTCCTATCTTCTTTACCGCCGGCAGAAAGGAGCTTAACACGATGGATGAACTGATGGAATTTCTCCCCTTTTTGATCCCCCTGGTCATCGCGGAATTTGCCCTGTTCGGCTATACCCTGTACCATATTCTCACCCATCAGCGCTATAAGCGGGGCAGCCGGGCGTTGTGGCTGGTGATCACCATCGTGTTTATGAATTTTGTAGGCCCCATCCTCTATTTTCTGCTGGGCAAGGAGGATGCATGATGGACATGCTGCATATTCAGGGCCTATACAAAAATTTCGGGGAAAAAGCCGTTTTGAAGGGATTGGATCTGACGGTACCGGAACACAGTATTTTCGGCTTTATCGGCAAAAACGGCGCTGGCAAGACCACCACCATCAAAACGGTTTTGGGTCTGTTGAAAGCCGACGCCGGCCGGATCCTGGTCAACGGCGAAGAAGTGATCTACGGTGATTCCCCCACCAACCGGCATATCAGCTATCTGCCAGATGTGCCTGCTTTCTATTCCTTTATGACCGCAGAAGAATACTTGCAGTTCTGCGGCCGGATCTCCGGCATGGACCCGGCGCAGATCCGCAGCCGTTGCAAAGAATTGCTGCTTTTGGTAGGTCTGGCAGAAGAAAAGCACCGCATCAAAGGGTTTTCCCGGGGCATGAAACAGCGGCTTGGCATCGCCCAGGCCCTGCTGAACCGGCCCAAGCTTCTGATCTGTGATGAGCCCACCTCCGCGCTGGATCCGGTGGGTCGAAAAGAGATCCTGGATATTTTGCTGGCTGCCCGGCAGCAAACCACGGTGCTGTTTTCCACCCATATCCTCTCGGACGTGGAACGGATCTGCACCGACGTGGCTTTCCTGAACAACGGCATTGTGGAGCTGCAGGGTACGGTGGCGGATATCAAATCCAAATTCCGCAACGATATATACCGGCTGGAAACCGGATCCGATGCCGCCCGCAACCAGCTTTTGGCCGCTTTTCCCGGTATGGAAGCTGCGCAGGACGGAAGTTTGCAGTTCCGGCAGCAATGCCATGATGTCCATGCGGTGCTGGGGTTCATTGCCGAAAACCGGCTGCCCCTGACACGGATGGAACAGGCCGAGCCCACATTGGAGAATCTTTTCATGGAGGTGACCGGCCAATGAAGCATTTCCTGGCATTCACCCAAAAAGAAGCGCTGGAACAGCGCCGCAGCGGCAAGCTACTGTTTTTGGGTATTTTATTCGCATTGTTTGGCATTATGAACCCGGCTGTGGCAAAACTGACCCCCTGGCTGCTGGAGGTAATGGCGGACGCGCTGGCCCAAAGCGGTATGACCGTCACAGAGGTTACCGTTACCGCGCTGGATTCCTGGGTGCAATTTTTCAAGAATATCCCCATGGCGCTGATTGCCTTTGCCCTGCTGGAAGGCAGCATTTTTACCAAGGAATATCAAACCGGTACCCTGGTACTGTCGCTGACCAAGGGTCTGAAGCGGCACACGGTAGTGCTTTCCAAGGCCGCCGTGCTGACCGTTCTTTGGTCTGCGGGTTATTGGCTGTGTTTTGCTATCACCTACGGCTATAATGCTTATTACTGGGACAACACCATCGCCCAAAACCTGATGTTCTCTGCGGTATGCTGGTGGGTGCTGGGATTGTGGATCATCGGCCTTCTGGCGCTGTTTTCCGTCCTGTCCGGCGCCAGTACCGGCGTATATCTGGGAACCGGCGCCGTGGCGCTCATTTGTTCCCTGCTGCAGTTTCTGCCAAAGCTGCAAAAATACCTGCCCACCGCACTGGCCGACGGCAATTCGCTGATCTACGGGCTGAAATCCCCTGCCGATTATATGCCGGCCCTGGTGATCGCCGCCGGAATGGCCCTCGGCTGCTTTGCGGCCAGCATTCCCATCTTCCGTAAAAAGCAACTGTAATAAATTTATGATCCTCGGTGTTACAGATCAGAATACAAAAAGGAACGGCGATCAAGCCGTTCCTTTTGCTATGTGTCATTATTCTTCCGGTGCAAACCCATACAACTGGTCATCCACAACGGTCAGCAGGCCGGTCTGCCCCTTTTCAAAGCCATCGTACATTTCTTCCGGCACACGGAAGGACAGAACTTTGCCATCCTCCCCGCGGAAAACCACTGTGAATATCTTGGTAGCCTTGGGGGTTTTGGTGCCCACCAATCTAACCTCGCAGGTATGGTCCAGCACGGTGGCCCGAATCTCCAGCGTGGCAAAATCCGGTTCAAAGGGATCGGCGTTCTGGGTCTTTCGCCGTTCCAGTTCCGCCTGGATATTTTCCGGCTTTAGCATGTGGCGGAGTATCAGCCATGCCACTACGCCTACAGCGGCGATCATGGCAAGAACCGCCAGAATACAAAACAAGATCTCAGGATCCATCTTCATCACCTCATTGCCATAATACCATTATGTTAGAACGGATGTCAAGCATTTCAGCAGATCCCTGCTGCTTTTTGCTGCGTCAAATCAAGCCGTTTCTTTTCTTTTATACAGACACATTTCATAGGCAATGCCGTTTTCTTCGCCGCTTTGCAGAATTTCCGCCAGTTCCCATTGGGGGTCCCGGTCCAAATCAGGAAAATATGTATCACTGTCCACGGCACAATGCACCTTGGTCACATAGGCGGTGTGGCAGTACGGCAGCATCTGTTTGTATATACTGCCGCCACCGATGACCATGGCCCGTTGGGCAGTTCGGGACAGTTCCACCGCTTCTGCCGGGCTATGCGCCACGATAAAACCCGGAATCTCTATGTTCTGCCGGGTCAACGCCACATTCACTCTGCCCGGCAGCGGCTGCTGGCCGGGAAAATCTTCGATGGTTCGGCGCCCAACGATCACCATGGCGCCCTTGGTCGTACCGCGGAAGAATTTCCGGTCGGCAGAAAGGGCAACCGGCTGAGTGCCGTCCTTGCCAATGCCCCAATCATCATAAACGGCCACAATCAGTTCCATACAATACCTCAAATCGCCATCGGGATCTCAAAATCAAAATCGTGGAACTTGTAATCCTCCATTTTGAAGGAATCCTTGGTGAAGGCATAGAAATCCTCCACAGACTTGTCCATAACAAATTTAGGGGCCTCAAAACCGTCCTTTTCCAGCATGGCCTTCACGGCGGGGATATGTCGGTCGTAGATATGACAATCGGCGATGACATGGACAAATTCTCCCACTTCCAGGCCGGATACCTGGGCCAGCATATGGGTCAGCGCCGCATACTGCACCACATTCCAGTTATTGGCGGTGAGCATATCCTGGGAGCGCTGGTTCAAAATGGCATTGAGCTTATTGCCGGTGACATTGAAGGTCATGGAATAGGCGCAGGGGTACAGGTTCATCTCGTGCAGATCCTGGAAATTATAGATGCTGGTGAGAATACGGCGGGAGGTGGGATTGTGTTTCAGATCATACAGCACCCGATCCACCTGGTCCATATCGCCTTCCTTGTAGTGGTGCTTGATGCCAAGTTGGTAGCCATAGGCCTTGCCGATGGTGCCGTCCTCGCCTGCCCACTCATCCCACACATGGCTGCCCAGATCGCAGATGCGGTTGGATTTTTTCTGCCAGATCCACAGAAGCTCGTCAATGGCAGATTTCCAATAAGTACGGCGCAGCGTCATAATAGGAAATTCCTCCGCCAGGTTATAGCGGTTGACCACGCCAAAGGTCTTGATGGTGTGGGCGGGGGTCCCATCCTCCCAGTGGGGACGGACCGGCAACCCCTCGTCGGAGAAGCCCTCTTCCAGGATCTTACGGCAAGTCTGTTTGTACAGTTCGTCTGCTCTGCTCATACGGAAAACCACCTTTTCATTGTTTTCTCCATTGTATCACCGATATGGGCCAATGGCAAGAAAAATATCCTTGCGCCGCAAAATTATTCCATCCAAGATTTACAGAAAAATCATCACATTTTATGGACAAACGGGAAATTCTATGTTATATTGTAGGATAAGATTTTATGACCATTTCCAGGAGGATAATTATGGGCAAGCTGATCGTTATCGAAGGAACCGACGGTTCCGGAAAGTCCACCCAATTCGCGCTGCTGACTCAGCGCATGGAACAGGAAAACCGCCCCTTCCGGCGGCTGGTATTCCCCCGCTACAGCGAGGAAAGCTCCGCCCTGATCCGGATGTACCTGGGCGGCCAATTCGGCACCCGTCCTTCCGATGTCAATGCCTACGCCGCCTCCGCATTCTACGCGGTGGACCGTTACGCATCTTATAAACAGGATTGGGGCCGCTGGTATGAAGATGGTGGCCTGGTGCTGTCCGACCGGTATACCACCTCCAACGCCGTCCACCAGGCCAGCAAAGAGCCTGCCGAGACCCAGGGAGATTTTCTCAACTGGCTCTATGCCTTTGAATACGACAACCTGGGACTGCCCCGGCCGGATTTGGTGATCTATCTGGATGTACCTACGGACTTCACCGAAAAGCTGATGCGCTCCCGGGAAGCCGCCACCAACACCAAGGCGGATATCCACGAAAAGGACCTGGCATATCTTGCCACCTGCCGCAATACCGGCCGAGCCGCCGCTGCCCATTACGGCTGGACCGTGATACAATGCGTGGAAAATGGCCAAATGCGGTCCGTGGAGGATATTCACCAGGAAATCTACAGCCATGTGCTGGCATGTTTGGAGGGATAAAGTATGGTGTATGTATTGCTGGGCACCGGGTTTGAAGAAGTGGAAGCCATCACGCCGGTGGATCTTCTGCGCCGGGCCGGTGTAGATGTATTAACTGTGGGCATTGATGGAAAAACTGTATATGGCAGTCACCGCATCGGCATCGCCGCCGATATCACCATAGAGGAAATGGATCTGAGTGAACTGGATATGCTGGTGCTGCCCGGCGGACTGGGCGGCGTAGCCTCCATTCGCGGCAACAAGAAAGCCATGGATGCCGTCCGCTTTGCCTATGAGAACCAAAAATTTATAGCCGCCATCTGCGCCGGCCCCACCATTTTGGCGGAGCTGCAGATCACAGATGGCAAAAAGGCCGTTTGCTATCCCGGCTGTGAGGAGCAGATGGGCGCTGCCCGGATCGTTGACGATGCGCCCTGCGTCCGGGATGGACGGGTGATCACCGCTGCTTCTGCCGGCTGCGCCGTACCCTTCGCCCTGGCGCTGGTGGATGCCCTGAAAGGCCAGCGCGCAGCAGACTGTATCGCCCGCCAGATCGTCATTCGCTGACAGGAGGAACCTACATGCATGATTGGAACAACCATCCCCAGCCGGATCAGCCGCTGAATCCCGAAGATCAGCTGGATCTTTTGCTGGAAAAATTCCTGCAGGATCCCAACGATGAGATCCCGCTTTTGGAAGATATAACCGAGCCGTCGGCAGAAGCCCCCGCCGCGGCAGAAGCCATTCCGGAAGAGCCGGAGATCCCTTGCGCTTCTGCGCCGGAGGCAGAACTGTCTCCCGAGGCCCAGTTGGACGCTCTGCTGGCATCATTCCTGGCCGAACCATTGCCGGAAGACCCGGACGCCATACCGGAAGCGCTGCCGGAATTGGATCTGGACACCATTTCCCTGGAGCCCACCAACGATGCGCTCCCCCTTCCCACAGAGATCCCGGCGTTATACGCCGAGAACACAGATAACGAAAATACCTTCGACCTGCCGCCGGTGGTTGCACTGCCGGATCTCGATATGGATCAGCCTGCCGAAGAAGAGGATGCCCCTGTTGCGGATACTTCCGCCGAGGATGAACCTGCCCAGCAGGAAGCCGAGGAAGAAGATCCTATTCAGGACGAGACCGAAGATGATTCTGACCTGCCGCCGGTAGTGATCCTGCCGGATCTCGATATGGATCAGCCTGCCAAAGAAGAGGATGCCCCTGTTGCGGATACTTCCGCCGAGGATGAACCTGCCCAGCAGGAAGCCGAGGAAGAAGATCCTATTCAGGACGAGATCGAAGATGATTCTGACCTGCCGCCGGTAGTGATCCTGCCGGATCTCGATATGGATCAGCCTGCCGAAGAAGAGGATGCCCCTGTTGCGGAAACTTCCACCGAAGATGAACCTGCCCAGCAGGAAGCCGAGGAAGAAGATCCTATTCAGGACGAGACCGAAGACGATTCCGACCTGCCGCCGGTGGTTGTACTGCCGGATCTTGACAGGGACGAACCTGCCGAAGAAGAGGATGCCCCTGTTGCGGATACTTCTGCCGAGGATGAACCTGCCCAGCAGGAAGCCGAGGAAGAAGATCCTATTCAGGACGAGACCGAAGATGATTCTGACCTGCCGCCGGTGGTTGTACTGCCGGATGTTGACAGGGATGAACCTGCCGAAGAAGAGGATGCCCCTGTTGCGGATACTTCCGCCGAGGATGAACCTGCCCAGCAGGATGCCAAGGAAGAATATCCTATTCAGGACGAGACCGAAGACGATTCCGACCTGCCACCGGTAGTGATCCTGCCGGATCTCGATATGGATCAGCCTGTCAAAGAAGAGGATGCCCCTGTTGCGGATACTCCCGCCGAGGAAGAACCTGCGGAGGAAACGGAAGCATCCGATGCGCCCTTCATTCTCCCCGGTTTTGAAAACGATGACATCCAGCAATTCCAGTCGGCACAGGAGGAAAATGACGAAGAAGACCAGGCGCTTTCCCAGGCAGAAGAACTGGCCCTGCAGCAGATCATGGCGGAATTTCTGGAAGAAGAGCCTTCGGAAGAAGCGCTGGAAGAACAGCCTCCGCAGCCGGAAGAAACTCCGGAAGAAACACCGACGCAGCAGCCTGCGGAAGAACCGCAGCCCGCGCCCCAGGCGATCCCCGTGGAACTCCCGCCGGAAGAACCGGATCAGCCGGAAGAAGAACCGGAGTCTGCTGCAGAACAGCCGTCCGAAGCCCCGGATGAACCCAAAAAGCGCCGCCCCAAGAATACGAAGAAATACGGTCTGCTGGGCATCCCCCACATGCTGACCACCCTGGTGTGGCTGGGCATCATCGTGTTTATCGGCGTAGGTCTCGGTAAATTCGTGTGGAACTGCGCTGCCGATGTGCTGGCGCTAGGCAAGCCCGACTCCGTGGTGGTTATCACCATCACCGACGAGGACGACCTGGATGACATCGCCCAAAAGCTGAAAAACACCGGCCTGATCCGTTATCCCAGCTTGTTTAAGATCTACGGTCAGATCTCCGAAGCCCGGGATTCCATCAAAAGCGGCACCTTCAAGCTCAACACGGAATTTGACTACCATGCTTTGGTGGACGCCATGAGCTCCAACCAGCGCCGCGAACAAACCAATGTCACCATCCCCGAAGGCTACACCTGCGCCCAGATCTTCCGTCTGCTGGAAAGCAAGGGCGTTTCCACCGTAGAAAAGCTGGAGGCCGCAGCCGCCAACGCCGATCTGGGAGAATACTGGTTCCTGGAGGGCATTGAGCGCGACAGCGCCTACTGTCTGGAAGGTTTCCTCTTCCCCGACACCTACACCTTCTATCTGGATCACGATGCCACCGGCGTGCTGCAGAAGTTCCTGGACAACTTCAACAAGCGCTTTAACGATTCCATGAAGATCAAGCTGGACACCCTGAACGCTACCCTGGCCGAGATGATGCGCGCCAACGGGATGTCGGAGCTGTATATCTCCCAACATCAGATGACGGTTCGGGATGTGGTGATCATCGCGTCCATGATCGAAAAGGAAACCGCTTCCAATCCGGAAAGCTACAACATTTCCTCTGTCATCTATAACCGTCTGACAAACCCCGAAAACTATCCCTACCTGAACATTGACGCCGCTCTGGTGTATGTGCTGGGTCATGGTAATCTTACCCTCGAGGATCTGCAATTCGACTCGCCTTACAACACCTATCTGTATCCCGGTCTGATCCCCGGCGCCATTTCCAACCCCGGCAGCTACTCTTTGGACGCCGCCCTCTCCCCCACGCCTTCGGAATACTATTTCTATGCGCTGAATCCATTCACCGGAGAGCATCATTTCTCCAAGACGCTGGAAGAGCATAACGCTTTCCTGGAAAGCATCCGCAAGCAGCAGGAAGAACAGCAGCAGGAGGAGGAAGCCCAAGGATGAAAAAACTGGAACTTTTGAGTCCTGCCGGAGATATGGACAAGCTCCGTATGGCTGTACTCTATGGCGCGGATGCCGTATATCTGGCCGGTACCGATTTCGGTATGCGGGCCTTCGCAGGCAACTTCACCCCTGAGGAGCTTCCTCAGGCGGTGAAATTCGCCCACGATCACGGGGTCAAGGCCCATGTGACCGTAAATATCATGCCCCGCAACAACGAAGTGAAGCATTTACCCGCCTATTTGGAGCAGTTGGATGCCGCCGGTGTGGATGCCCTGATCTTGGCGGATCTGGGCGCTTTCAAGCTGGCAGAAAAATACGCCCCCCATTGTGAGCGTCACATTTCCACCCAGCAAAGCATTGCTAACTACGAATGCGCGAAAGCCTGGTACGATCTGGGCGCCAGGCGGGTGGTGCTGGCAAGAGAGCTTAGCCTGGAGGAAATCATCGGCATCCGGCAAAATGTGCCCAAAGAGCTGGAGATCGAGACCTTTGGCCACGGCGCAATGTGCGTCAGCTATTCCGGCCGTTGCCTGCTCTCCAACTACATGACCGGCCGGGACTCCAACCGGGGCGAATGTGCCCAGCCCTGCCGCTATCAGTACGCCCTGATGGAAGAAAAGCGGCCCGGGGAATACTTCCCGGTTTTCGAAGACGAAAAGGGCACCTACATCCTCAATTCCCGGGATATGTGTACCATTGATCATCTGAAGGACCTGGTGGATGCGGGCATCGACTGCATTAAGATCGAGGGCCGGGCCAAATCTGCCTATTACGCTGCCATCGTCACCGGCGCCTACCGGCACTGTCTGGACGATGTGTACGCCGGCCGGGAAATCGACCCAGTTTGGCGGGATGAGGTGGAGCATGTTTCCCACCGGATCTACTCCACCGGTTTCTACTACGGTCACCCCGGTCAGTATGTGGAAAACTCCCGCTACATCCGAGAATGGCAGATCGTGGCAAAAGTGGAATCCTGCGACGAAAATGGCTTAGCCACCTGCAGCCTGAACAACAAATTCAAAGTCGGCGACGAACTGGAAGTGGTGGGTCCCGATACCCGGCCCTTCCCCATCACTGCCCAGGATATCCGGGACAGCGAAGGCAACACCATCGACGAGCCCCGAACGCCCCAGATGCAGTTTACCATGCAGCTACCCAGGCAGGTACCGGCTCATTCGTTGATCAGAAGAAGTGTGGATCTGTCAGCTAAGTAAGAGGGGTTACGTATGGGAAAATATGCTTCCGGCGATCATTCCGGCCAGAATCCCACATGGTATTGGACACGTGGCCTTCATGATGCGCTGATATTACGCACAGAGGCCATTGACTTGTCATATGACCATACCCGGCGTAACCCGGTACGCAGCTGTTTCCAAATTCATCTGGATGCCTCAACGGCTATGTTTGATACATCCGTCCGGTGTATTAAACTACTGAACTATAAGATTCTTTTGGATGATTCTGCCTGCGGCGGATACGAAAGTGGTGGCATTGAAGGCTGCTACTGGATGCAGGATATTCTAAAATTTGAAAACGGAAAGTATATTTTGGAAATCACCGCGTTAGGCGAGGATGATTTCAAATTCATCGTTCGGTTTGACGATGCACAGGTGGAACGTATATAGTAACCAGCACCGGGCCAACGGCCCGGTGCTTTTCTTTATACAAACACGGAAAGTAACACAAAAGTAACACCACTTTCCCGTCAATCTATGCTATAGTATCAGCAAAGGAGGCAGGAAAATGGAATTAAAAGATAAGCTCAAGAAGTTACGGCAGGACAAGGGCCTGACCCAGGCGCAGTTGGCAGAAGCGATTTTCGTCAGCCGCAGTACCGTGGCAAAGTGGGAAAACGGATTGGGTTTGCCGGGGCCGGACTCCATGGCGGCTCTGGAGGAGCTATTCGGGATTGCCAAGGAAGAAGTGGCTACCACAGAGCCGGAAACGGTGATCGTAAAGAAAAACCGAAAGCTGCACATTATCGGTCAGGTAGCTCTGTGGGCAGGGGTGTTGGCCATAACGGTGCTTGTCATGATCCTCCCCTTCGCTATCCACAATGGCAGCTATGGCTTTACGCCGGAAATGGCTGCCGGAAATTACGGGGATGACCAATACATCGATACCGGGGATTATCGCATTTACTATTTTCAGTTCCAGGGTGATTGGGATGATGGAAGACACTGGAGCGCTTTGCAGGGCTTCCGGCCGGTGCAAAAGCACTTCTGGGGCTGCACCGTTTCGGAGGAGGATTACAGCTATCGAGTGCTCACAAAAGATAATTATGTGGTGGGCAGGCTCTACTCTATCAAGGGTAAAGACGGATATTATAATCTGATCCGAAAAACCGCAATCTACAAAGCACCGGATCAACCGGCAGGGAGCATGACATGGGAGATTCCAGGCGAATTGATCACCGCTGAATCCGTAACGATCAACGGTGTGACATATGAATTACAGGAAGGCTTTTTCTTTATCACCGACGAGCCCGTAAGGTACTTCAAGATTGGCGAACACTTTTATGACATAGAATAAAAACAGCACCGGGCTATTGGCTCGGTGCTATTTTGTTGGCAAGGTAAATTGTTGTTTATCATGTCATCCTGAGCGAGCAAAGCGAGTCGAAGGATCCGTTCCCCGTAGTCGAAGAATACGGATTCTTCGACTACGCGGCCCTTTGGGCCGCTCCGCTCAGAATGACATATTCGGTACGGATACTAAGCTAAACAACAATTTATCTCAGCATTCGTAATCCGCGGCGGTGCGGGTTTCGATAAAATGATGGAAATGGGTCTTGGCTTCCAAATGCAGCGGATGGACGGCATAAGCTGCCAACAGTTCTCTGCTTTCAAATTCGGAATACAGGGCGTAATCCAAGCCCTGGAAACACTGGCGGATCTCCATGTGCAAAAGGCCGGGGATCTTTCCCACCAGGGGCTCTACGGATTCTCGGGCGATACGGACGGCCTCCGCTTTGTCCACACCCTCTTTCAGCTTGTATACCACGATGTGCTTGACCATAATCTTCTCCCTTATCCTATAAATTGTTCTATCATTTCTGCAAAAAATACCGGGACTGAGATCAGCCCCGGTATTTCTTTTACAAATTACTCAGCCTCAACGACCTCTTCGGTCTCCTCGACGACCTCTTCAGCCTCGGGAGCCAGCAGAGCGCGGATGGACAGGGAGATACGCTTGTTCTCGGCGTCCACATCGGTGATCTTCACCTGAACATCCTGACCCTCAGCCAGAACATCCTCGGGCTTGCCGATGCGCTTGTCAGCGATCTGAGAAATGTGGATCAGGCCGTCCACGCCGGGAATGATCTCGGCGAAAGCGCCGAAGGTCATCAGCTTAACGATCTTGGCATCCACCACATCGCCAACGTTGTAGTTGGTCATGAACTGGTTCCAGGGATTCATCTCAGCGGTCTTGTAGCCCAGGGAGATCTTCTTCTTGTCAGCATCGAAGGAGATGACGAACACCTCGATCTCGTCGCCGACCTTCACGACCTCTGCGGGGTTCTTGATGCGGTTCCAGCTCAGCTCGGAAACATGGACCATGCCGTCCACGCCGCCGATGTCCACGAAAGCGCCGTAAGAAGTCATGGACTTCACAACGCCCTGGTACTTCTTGCCCTCTTCGATCTCGGCCCAGATCTTCTCACGGTTGGCCTTACGCTCCTCAGCGTTGACGGCGCGGATGGAGCCGATAACGCGGCGGCGAGCGCGGTTGACCTCAGTGATCTTCAGCTGAACATTCTGACCTACCATGCCGGCCATGTCGCCACCCTTGGCGATACCGGACTGGGAAGCGGGAATAAAGACGCGGATGCCCTTAACGGAAGCAACCAGGCCGCCCTTGTTCTCTTCGGTGATGGTGCCTTCAACAGTGGTCTTCTCCTCTGCCCATGCAGCCATGTCGTCCCAAACCTTGATGCCATCCAGCTTCTTCTTGGACAGCTGCACAGTGCCTTCCTGATCGTTGACGCGGACAACGAACACTTCGATCTCATCACCGATGTGCAGAATGTCCTCGGGCTTCACGGAAGGATCGCTGCTGACTTCATCATACGGAATGTAACCGGCATGCTTGGTGCCCAGTTCAACCTGGACTTCGGTGTTGCCGATGCCGACAACGGTGCCAAGGACCTTATCTCCTGTATTTAAAGTCTTGAGGGACTGTTCCAGCAGTGCGTCAAAGTTCTCCTCCTGTACAGCCTCAATGTTAGTAATTTCGCTCATAGTCTTAGTGACCTCCTTTATTATCCACGCCGGTGTGGATGCACCGGCTGTGATTCCAACATCAGTTACACCGCTGAAAAAAGCAGCATTCAGCTGGCTGGCATTGTCTACCAGCGCTACTTTTTCGCAGTGTTCACGGCAAATCATCGCAAGGCGGCCTGTGTTGGAACTGTGTGGATCTCCTACAACGACCATGGCTTGACAACTTCTACTTAGTTTCGCGGCTTCCCCTTGTCGAAATTCTGTCGCTCTGCATATCGTATCATATATTTTCAAGTTAGTAAACAGTTTTTTTGCAATTTCACAGCATTTTTTCCACAAATTTTCCGTGGATGTGGTCTGCGACACCATGCTGATGGCCGTATCCAGGGAAATTTCCCCGGAAAGGGCCCATTTTTCCAGTTGCTCCGGACTTTCAAATATGCGGCAATCACCGCACCAGCCGGCGATTCCCTCCACTTCCGGATGGCTGGGAGTACCAATGATCACCGGCAGACGGCCGTTTTCTTCCGCCTTGCTGACAATATCGTGGATCCGCTTTACAAACGGACAAGTGGCATCGATCACCGTAACCTGATGCCGATGCAGTGTTTCCAGCACACCTTTTGCAACACCGTGGGAGCGGATGATCACCGTCATTCCCGGCTGAGCTTGCTCCGGGCTGTCGATCACCGCCACGCCAAGATCCTGAAACTTCTGCACCACATGACGGTTGTGGATGATCGGGCCCAGGGTGACCACCTGGCCGCCCTGCCGGGCTGTCTTTTCCACGGTATCCACCGCCCGGCTTACGCCGAAGCAAAAGCCGGCGCTTTCGGCAACGGTGATCCTCATTGGCCGACCTTCTCAGCCACGATCCTGCGGATCTCGGCGACCACAGCATCCACATCCATACAGGAGGTATCCACCAGGATGGCATCGTGGGCCTGCTTCAGCGGCGCGATGGCCCGGGTGGAATCCTGATGATCCCGCTGCTTGATGTCTGCCAGCACTTTTTCCAGGCTGTCCTTACTGCCCTTGGCCTGCAGCTCCAGGTGTCGCCGCTGGGCCCGCACCTGGGCAGATGCGGTCAGGAAGATCTTCACATCCGCCTTGGGCAGCACCACCGTGCCGATGTCCCGGCCATCCATGATCACATTGTGTTTTTTTGCCACATCCCGCTGCATATCCAGCAGCACATCCCGCACCACAGCGTGGGCGGAGATCAGGGATGCTTTCTGAGAAATATCCGGCGTACGGATATCATTTGTCACATCGATCTCATTCATAAACATATGCTGGGTGCCGTCTTCATCGTATTCGATCTCCACGGTCACCTCGTCGATGTAGCGGTTGACACCGTCCACATCCTTGGGGCTGATGCCGATCAGATCCATAAAATATGCTACGGTGCGGTAAATCGCGCCGGTATCCACATAGTAATAACCCAATTCTTTGGCCAGGCGCTTGGCGATGGTGCTTTTGCCTGCGCCGGCGGGGCCGTCGATGGCGATGGAAATTGTTTTAGACATAATTTATCACTCTCTTTTTATTTTTTAGGAAGGAATGGTATTGCGCATTTTCGCCAAAGCGGCGGTCTCGGCCGCTACCACTTCTTCCGGGGTCATGCCCAATTTACGGCCGGTTTCTTCCGGACTCAAAGGCTGGCCGCCTTCCAGACCGAAACGCAGGGCGATCAGCTTGGTTTCCAACTGGCTCAGGCCATCCAGTAATTCGCTGACCCGCTGGCGGGACTGGAAATAAGCCGTATCCTCCACATGCTGTTCATCTTCCGGGGTTTGCTCCGGTTCTTCCATATCCTGCTTGGCGGAGGACAACATTCGGGCAGCGCTGAGCATATCCCGCACCGTCTGGATCTGCTGGACGGTCATGTGCATTGCTTCGGCGATCTCTTCTGCGGTAGCATTGCGGCCCAGATCGCTCAGCAGGTGCTCATCCACAGCCCGGTAATCCTCCATAGCCTGCTTCATTTTCTGACCCAGGCCCATTTCCCTGGCCTGGAGCAATACCGCTTTTGATAGATACTGACGGATCCACCAGGCCGCATGGCTGCGAAAATCGCCATTTCGGAAGCTAAGGATGCTCTGCCAAAGGCCCAGGCTGCCTTCCTGGATCAGATCCAGCAGCAACACACCGTAGCCCGTCATTTCCTGGGCCATTTCAATGACCAACGGCAGCATCAGATTTGTCAATCCCGGCAGCACCGGGTCATAGCCGCCGGCGAAGCGTTCTGCCATCCGCTGGGGATCTCCCGCCGCCGGCAAACCAGCCACCTCTTCCAGATACAATCGCAGCGGATCATTTTCCTCCAAAGAAGCAAGCAACGCGCCGGACTTTACCAGCTCCGCTTCCCGGCGCAGCCGCACCGCAGTTTCGCCGCTGCCCATGCTTCCAGGCAGGCCGGCAATATCCAGGGCAATGCTGCGGGCCTCCAGCTCCAGCAGCACATTCTGCACCGTATCCTCACTTTCCCCTTCCAGCATCGTCAGCAATTCCACTGCCGACACCGCATCCCCGGACTGCAATACGTCCAGGCGATCCTCCCATGGGGCTTTTTCAAATGAAAATTCCAGATCGATCATTCCAAAAAATCCTCCAATCCAATATCCGCGCCCAATTGTTTCAGCTTGTCCATGGCCTGCTTTTCCACCTGCCGCGCCCGTTCCTTGGAAATGCCCAAAGCGGCGCCTACATCTTCCAGGGAATGGTATTTGCCATCGGTCATGCCAAAACGAAGCTGTAAAAGCTGTTTTTGCCGGGGTGCCAGCCTGTCCATCAGTTGTTCCAATGTCCGCACCAATTCCTCCCGCACCAACTGTTGATGGGGCTGCAGATTTTGGGTGTCCGCTACCGGCACCGTACCGCCATCCGGGTCCGCGGCCGCATCCAGCGAACAGATCTTCGGCTGAAGCTGCAAAAGCTGCCGCACCTTTTCCTCCGGCAAACCGCAATGCCGGGCAACCGCCTCCAATGAGGGTTCCAGCCCCGTTTCCAGACGCAAAGCAGCCTGGGCTCCGGTGACACGGTGGATCAGCGCCGCGGTGTGGGCCGGCACCCGGATCGGTTCCAGGTTGTTGGCCACATACCGCATAATACCCTGACGGATCCACTTTGCCGCGTAAGTAGAGAACCGGACATCCTTGGTATAGTCAAATTTCCGGGCCGCCGCCAGCAGACCGATAGCGCCCTCCTGGATCATATCCAGCATGGGCACCGCCCCATTGTAGTACCGCCGGGCAATAGCCACCACCAGCCGCAGATTGGCATTTACCAACTGCCGGATAGCATCCTCGTCGCCTTGGGCGCTGCGGCGGGCCAGGTCTTTTTCCTCCTGGGCTGTCAGCAGTGGAATGCAGCGGATATCCTCCATAAACTGGCGCATATCCTCTTCATTTTTCAGTTTTGGGGTATGAACCAGTTCAGTAACCATTGTTATGTTCCTTTTTTCTGCTGCATCCGTTTCCGAATTGCCAGCAAGTCCTCATCTGTTTCAACATTGTAGGATCGGTGCTCATCCTTGATGATGGCAACGCAATCCCGGAAAGCCACTTCGTTTACAACATCCAAGCCGTACAGTGCTTCTGCCAAATGGGAGGTCTCGTCGGGGCTGATATCCGTCAGCACCGCCAAAGAAACATCCTGATGGGCCCGGTAACGCTCTGTCAATTGGCTATAGACCCTGCCAAACAGCGGTACGGAAAACTCCGTTTCCTGCAGTTGTCCGGCTTGTTCCAGCAGTGCAGGCTCCCGCAGCGCCATGGCAATGAGCCGTTGCTCCGCCACACCGGATTTTACATTATGATAAACCACTTTACTGTTGCCGCGGCGCTGGAATTGCTGGGCAGGCGCCAGATCGATCCGTTCCTGGGCCTTTTTTTGCCGGGCAACGCGCCGTTTGAACGCCTTGCCGATCTCCAGCTTCATGGTGTCCCGGCTGATGCCGGCAGCTTCCGCCACCCGAACGCCGTAGATCTCCTGTTTGATAGAGGAATCCAGCCCGGCAATCAGCTCCGCCGACTCCTGGACATACTGGACCTTCTGCTCATCAATGGAAAGGTCGTATTTTTTCCGGATAGCATTCAGTTGATACTCAACACGGTTGGCAGAGCCTTCCAGCAGCAGTTTGAACTTATCCGGACCGAATTTCTTCAAATATTCATCCGGGTCCTTGGCGCCCTGCATCTGCAGCACCCGCACCTTCAGCCCGGCTTTTTCCAAAATAGGAATGGCCCGTTGGGTTGCGTTCTGACCGGCGTTATCGCCGTCATAGATCAGCACCACTTCATCGGTATATTTACTCAGCAGCGCTGCGCCATCCGCCGTCAGCGCCGTTCCCAGAGAGGCCACGGCGCAGTCAAACCCATATTGGTGCAGAGCGATGGCATCCATATAGCCTTCCACCAAAATGAGATAACCCAGCTTACTTTTCTTGGCCAGATTCAGGGCAAACAGATTCTTCCGCTTGTTGAAAATCAGGGTTTCCGGAGAATTTAAGTACTTGGCTGCGTTATCGTCCTTCTTCAGAATACGGCCGCCAAAGCCGATCACATTGCCCCGGACATCAATAATGGGAAACATCAACCGGTCACGGAACCGGTCAAACAGATTGCCATTTTTCTGCGAAACGGTAACCAGGCCTGACTCCCGCAGTTCTTCATCGGTATATCCTTTGCTGCGAAGATGTCTGACCAAACTGTCCCAACTGTCGGGAGCATAGCCGATGCCAAAATTGATCAGCGTAGCCTTGGGCATTCCACGGCCCAGGGCATATTCCAGCGCAGCCTTGCCGACGGGGGCATACAACTGACTGTGGAAGAAACGGGCAGCTTCCTTATTGGCAGCCCAAAGCCGTTCCTGTTTTTTATACTGGCTTTCGTATTGCTCGTCCTCCGGCACGGGAAGGCCCACCCGATCCGCCAGCTTGCGGACCGCATCGGGATAGCTAAGGCCCTCCACTTCCATCACGAAATTGATGGCGCCGCCACCCTTATGGCAGCCAAAGCAATAGTACATGCCCTTGTCGGGCGCCACGGAAAAAGAGGCGGTCTTCTCCCCATGGAAAGGACACAGGCCAAACATATTGGCGCCGCTGCGCTTTAAGTTCACATATTGGCCTACTACATCTTCAATTGGATTGCGGGCGATCAGCTCGTCCAAAAACGCGGGGGAAAATGCCATGGGGATACCTCCTCTCGTAGATAAATTCAAAATTATAAATTACAAATTCAAAATGATTATTGGCCTTGACGATTCCCGAAAAACGATCTGATCTTACGCAAAAAGCCGGTTTTCTTGGTGTGGCCATTTTGCTTATTCCGTTTTTGCTGAAGCTCCCAGGGATTTATGTGTTTCCCCTCAAACAGCCAAGCATCAAAGCATTGGTTGAAAACCTCCTCGGCGATCAATCCATCCTGCAGAAGATCCAATGCATGTTCAGGTGTTGTAAGACTTTCCCAAGGATCATCCCAACGCTTGTCCATGCGCTCCACCATGCAACACACGCATTCGGTCACTTCCCTACGAGTCAGTTTACCTGCCCGATAGCGACACCGAAAATCTTCCAAAACCAGATTGCAGACAATCTGTTCATTAACAGCACGACCCAAAATATATTCCTGCAGCACGGACAAAACAGCGTCGTCATTGGAAATGCAGGTACTCAGTGACAACTCGAGATCCGACAAAGGCGTATCCATCTCCAGAGACTGGTCAAAATCTGCGTCAAACCGATCTCGAATGCCTACCAAGAGCATGGCGCGGTAATATGCCGCCATTTCTACTGTCATTACATCCTCACCCTCCTGTGGCAACTATCAACTGTGTATTATATCACATTATCCCCTGGCTTGCCAACCCATAGGAATAAAAATTTCCGTATATTTATCGACAGCGTAATTGTCGGTCATACCGGCAATATAGTCGCAGACGGTGCGCTCTAATCCGTCAAAGCTCATTTGTGGCAAAAAGTCCTCCGGCAGAGCCTCCGGGTGGGATACATAGTATTCAAAGAGCTTCGTCAGCATGGCCTTGGCCTTGCTCTCCTCCCCTTTGGCCACAGGATTGCGGTATACATTGTCAAACATAAAGCTCCGCAGATCCAGCAACGCCTGGTTGACCCTGGGAGAAAGCATGATCTGCCCCGCCTCCCGGGAAGTCATCACCATATCACACACCAGCGCATCGATCCGCTGGGAATGTGTATGGCCCAAAACATCGGTAATGGCGGCAGGAATATCCTCATTGGTCAAAATACCGGCGCGGATGGCATCGTCAATATCATGGTTGACATAGGCGATCCGGTCGGAATGGCGGACGATCTGCCCTTCCAGGGTTTCCGGTATGTAATCACCGGTGTGACCCACGATACCCATACGGACCTCGTAGGAAAGATTCAGCCCGTTTCCGTCATTTTCCAAAATATCCACCACACGAAGGCTCTGCTCATTGTGCTGAAAACCGCCGGGCATCAGCGCGTCCAGCGCCGCCTCACCGGCATGACCAAAGGGTGTGTGTCCCAAATCATGACCCATGGCGATGGCCTCGGAAAGATCCTCATTCAATCCCAGGGCCCGGGTAATGGTGCGGCTGATACGGGTAACTTCCAGGGTATGGGTCAATCGGGTACGGTAGTGGTCGCCCTCCGGGTTGAGAAACACCTGGGTCTTGTGCATCAGACGGCGAAACGCCTTGCTGTGGGTGATCTTATCCGTATCCCGCTGATAACAGGTGCGGACATCTTCCAACCGTTCCCGTTCGGCCCGGGGGCGACCGGCTGTTTCACTGGCAAACGCAGCCAAAGGATTCAGAATGCGATGCTCTCTGCGTTCTAACTCTTCCCGTACTGTCATGGTGAACACTCCTTTTGTTGGTGTGGTAAATTGTTGTTTACGTTACCAATGCCCTCTCCTTGAGGAGAGGGTGGCCCGCAGGGCCGGGTGAGGTGTAGCCGCCAAAGGCGGCGTTATTTACGGCTGCTGCGCAACCTACACCTCATCAGTCACCTTCGGTGACAGCTTCTCCTCCATGAGAAGCCTTTGGGCGCTGCCGCGCCAGGGCATATAAATAACCATTTATATGGGAAACGCTCTGTATTCCTTGCCGGTTTCCATGCCGTCGACAGTACCGGCGGTCATATCCGTCAGCTTCTCCAGGAAACGATCCGCCATATTCTCCGCAAACAGCAGTTCCAGTTCCACCTCTGCGCCAAAATCCGTATTGCGAATCAAGCCCTCACACTCGGTAACCAGCAATTTAAGCCGTTCGTAGTATGTATACGGGCAAGGAACATACAGCACCGTCCATACCCGCTTCATGCTTTTGCCGGCGGCATCCACCGCGATCTTGGTGCCTTTGGTGTAGGCGCGGACCAGGCCGCCTGCGCCCAGCAAAATGCCGCCAAAATATCGGGTAACCACACAAACGCAGTTAAACAGGCCTTCCCGCTGCAGCACCTGCAGCATGGGCATGCCTGCGGTTCCGCCAGGCTCACCGTCATCGGAAAAACGAACAGCGCCGTCTTTGATAATGTAGGCCCAGCAGTTGTGGGTAGCATCATAGTGTTTCTTTTTCATTTCCTGGATCTTCTCCAGCGCCGCTTCCTCGGTTTCCACCGGCCAAAGCCTGCCGATAAAGCGGGATTTCTTTTCTATAAATTCATCCTCGCCAAACTGCGTCGGCACCAGATACTCGTCCAAAGTTACACTTCCTTCGTAATATACTGCTTCAATCTTCCGTAGAGGATCTCATCCACAACCGTCTCCACCACGATGCCCTCGCCGGTATAATCGGTGGACAGCACCTGGGCATTGTTGTGCAGGGTTTCCAGCATACCGCCCATGGCGTAAGGCAAGGTAACCACCACATGATGACGGGTAGGACCCAGCGTCCGCTCAATGGCAGCCAGCAATTCTGTCGTGCCGTAACCATGCTTGGCAGAGATCCGCACCACATCTTCTCCGATGGGAATATCCGTGGCCTCCACCAGATCTGCCTTATTATAGCACCGCAGCACCTGGGTGCCGGGTTTAGCCAGCTTGGCGATCAGCCGATCCACCACTTCGATATGCTCCTCCCGGTTGGGATCGGATGCGTCGATCACATGCAGCAATAGATCCGCGTATTCCAATTCTTCCAAAGTAGCCCGGAAAGCATCCACCAGATGGTGGGGCAGTTTGGCAATAAATCCAACGGTATCGGAAAGGATCACATCCAAATTGTCGGAAACCGTAAGCTGCCGGGATGTAGTGTCCAGGGTGTCGAACAGCCGGTTATTGGCAGGAATACCGGCATCGGTCAGTTGATTCAGCAATGTGGATTTACCGACGTTGGTATAGCCCACAATGGCCACCACCGGCACAGAATTCTTCATGCGGCGTTCCCGCTGGACCGACCGGACCTGGCGCACCTGCTCCAATTCATCCTTCAGGCGATTGATCCGTTCCCGGATATGCCGGCGGTCACTTTCCAGCTTCGTTTCGCCGGGGCCCCGGGTGCCGATGCCGCCGCCCTGCCGGGAAAGGCTCTTGCCCATGCCGGACAGCCGAGGCAGCAGGTACTGGTACTGGGCCAGTTCCACCTGCAATCTGCCCTCTTTGGTTTTGGCCCGTTGGGCAAAAATATCCAAAATCAGCGCGCTGCGGTCCAAAACGGTGACGCCGATGATCTCTTCCAGCGCCCGGATATTGCCGGGAGACAGTTCATTATCGAAAACCACCATGGTGGACTCCGTAACCTCCACCAGCATTTTCACTTCCTGGGCTTTACCCTCGCCGATGAAGCTGTGGGAATCGGGGGTATGGCGATTTTGCAGGATTTTGCCGGTGCAGAAGCCGCCGGCGGTCTCCAGCAGCGCTTCCAGTTCTTCCAAAGTTTCATCGGTAGCGGTCTGCGCTTTGGTAAAACAATCGGCATTCAGACCCACCAGAACAGCCCGCTCCTGCAATTTGCGTTCCATGATTTCTTCCATAATACCTCCGGCAAATTGTTGTTTACAGCATATTCCTTTGTAGGGCAAGGCTATGGCCTTGCCGCTGCGGTATCAATAACCAACCGCTCCAAACCTGTAAGGGTAACGGTGAGGTCATAACTTCACCCTACAGTGTAGAATTTCTGTAGTCGCATAAACAACAATTTTACTTACAAAACTATTGTTTTTTATTATACCACAAAGATATGGATTTCTGCAACATTTTCCGTAAAAAAAGCGCAAAAAATCCGCACCACGATAGCCGTAGTGCGGTTTCTTTGTCTTACTTCAGGCCAAAACGCTTGTTGAAGCGATCGACACGTCCACCGGTGTCAACCAGCTTCTGCTTGCCGGTATAGAAAGGGTGGCACTTGGAGCAGATTTCAACACGAATCTCCTTCTTGGTGGAGCCGGTGGTGAAAGTGTTGCCACAGGCGCAACGGATCGTGGTCTGTTCGTACTTGGGATGGATACCTTCCTTCATTTTGTTCACCTCTTTCTTATTAGATAAAAGGGCATAGTAACCCTAAGCAATTTCAATCGCTGGGATATAATAGCACATCTATTCTAAGAATGCAAGCATTATTTTTTATTTTTCGAAGATTTTTTTATTATTCCTCTGCCTGCTTGGCAAGATGCACATCCAGGGGCTCATAGCGCAGGTCGGCCACCGCAAAAAAGTAGTTGCTGGTGTCGATACAGCCGAAAGAAACCAGCGGCAGCCAGCCGGTGTGGAAAATACCCCAGTTCTTGATCTGCACGCCCCGATATTCCTCCTCGTCCTCAAAGAAGAACAGTCTGCGGCCGCCCACCACATTGTGGCATTCTTCGGTAGCACGGATCTCGTAGAAATACTTGTCGTCCACTTCAAATTCCAAAGTATACTTCTGTTCATCCATGTAATCTGTATCCACATCTACCTTGACGGGGTTGCCTTTTTCATCGTAAGTGTAAATGTAGTGGCCGTAGTTCTCGTTCTTGTCCCAATAGTGGCCTTCCATCAGCTTGTCGCCATCATAGACGAAGGTCAGCTTTTTCTGCACTTCGCCCTCATCAGTGGCAACCTGTTCCACCAGCTGACCCGCTTCGTTGTAAGTAAATGCGTAGGCCCATCCGTCAGGCTCGCCGAAGCTGTAATCCTGTGTCCGAATCAGTCTGCCTGCTGCATCAAACTCATATTCATTGCTCTTGGAGAATTCTTCGTCTTTGATATGCTTATAGGATTCTTCAACGATCTTACCGTTTTCCGTGGCAGTGGTGACGTACTTGTAGTCGCCCCATTTTTCGCCGCCATCGTAGAACTCACCGGCCACCAGATTTCCGTTTTCATCGTAAATATACCTGGTATAGCGGCTGGAGCCCATATCGGATTCTCGAACCAGCACCCAAACAATGTCATCCTGCGGAGGTGCCGTGGTGGTTGGAACCGTTGGATTCTTGCTGCCACCCTCGTCAACGTTGCCGCCGTCGCTGCCACAGGCGGTGACGGACAGCAGCAGCATCATAGCCAGCAGCAGACAAAAGAATTTTTTCATACCCATAATCATTTACTTTCCATCCTGTAAAGACAGATTCACTTCCAATGGCATGTAGCACAGCTTAATATACTGGGTGGTAAAGTCCGCGGTATCCATACAACCCATCATGACGGTAGGAAGCCAACCGTCCATAAAGATACCGGGACGGTAGAACTGAAGGATCCGCTCGTAGGGTTCGCCATCCCGGTCTTCGATAGAGAACTTGATCAGCTTGCCGCCGCTGGCTTGATCAATTTGCCATCCGTATCTGTCCTCATCCCGCACCAGTTCCACGGTTTCCTGTCCGGGCTCGCCGGCGTAAACATTTTCGATTTCGATCTTCACCGGGAAGCCATCGGCATCATAGGTGTAGGTATAAATGCCCCAGTTATACTCGGACTTGTAGTAGTTGACCTGGTAGAGCTTGCCGTCCTGATAGGTGTAGGTCACCTTTTCCAGCTGTTCTTCCTCATTCATGCACAGCGCTTCGGTCACATTGCCATCCGCATCATAGGCAAAGGTCCAGCAGCTATAATCAAACTTACCAATATACTCTACCCGGATCAGTTTACCCTCGGCATTGTATTCGTAGGAATATTGCTTGGAATACTCCGTGTCTTTCACATTCTTATAGGATTTCTCCACGATCTTGCCGCCATCTTCGGTGGGGGTGGTAACAAACTGATAGTCGCCCCATTTCTTGTTGTCACTGTAATATTCGCCGCCGATCAGGTTGCCCTCAGCGTCGTAATAATAGAGGGTATAGCGGTTGTCACCGTCGTATTCCTTGGTCAGCACCCACACGGTATCATCCTCCGGGGGCACAGTGGTGGTGGGGGTGGTGGGGTCCTGATCGGGGTCCTTATCGCCGCCCTGGTCGGCACTCTCGCCGCAAGCTGCCATGGAGCACACCAGCAGCAGCGCCAGCAGCAGGCACAGAAGTTTTTTCAGTTTCATATGTATTCCTCCCAAATGGTTTCGTCGATCTTTCGATTCTTGTAATAGTACTGTTTGTCATGCTCCCCTACCTGGCGCAGCACCCGGCAAGGGTTGCCAACCGCCACCACATTGGAGGGAATATCCTTGGTGACGATGCTGCCGGCGCCGATGACCACATTGTCGCCAATGGTGACGCCGGGCATGACGATGACCCCCGCCCCTAGCCAGCAATTGCAGCCGATACGCACCGGCATATTAAACTGCAGGCCCTTGCTTCTAAGGGTGGGGTCGATGGGATGGCCGGCTGTGGCGATGGTCACATGGGGGCCGAACATGGTCCGGTCGCCCACATAAATGTGGGTGTCGTCCACCAATGTCAGGCCGTAATTCGCATAGATATTGCTGCCGAAATGTACATGGTGGCCGCCCATATTGGCATAAAAAGGGGTCTCCACATAGCAGCCCTCCCCTATCTCAGCAAACATTTCCTTCAGCATCTCGGCGCGCAGATCCTGCCGGACATGGGGAATGCTGTTATACGCCATCACCTTGTCCTGCCAGAGCGCCTGCCGGCCCATGATTTCCGGATCATTGGGAAAATATATTTCCCCCGTGTGGAGTTTGTCCTTTTCAGCCATGATACATCCTCCAAAATCAAGGAGGAGCGGACGCAAGCATTCGCCCCTCCTTTTGAGCTTTGAATTGCTTAGAATGCCCAGTTGCCGTTGCGGAAGATGGGAACCACCTTGCCGTCGGCGCAGATGGCGTCGATGTTCATGCTGTCGCAGCCGATCATAAAGTCTTCATGGATCATGGACTCATTGATGCCCAACTGACGGCACTCCTCCAGGGTCTTGTTGTGGCAATCCCGGATGGTGTCGGTGAAGCCGCGGCCGATGGCCAGGTGGCAAACGGCATTCTCATCGAACAGGGTATTGTAGAACAGCAGATCGGTGACGTTGATGGGGCTGGTCTGGGGCACCAGCGCGCATTCACCCAGATAACGGGCGCCTTCGTCCATGTTCAGCAGGGTCTCCAGCAGCTCAGCGCCCACTTCCGCGCCGGACTCCACCACCTTGCCGCCTTCAAAACGCATGAAGAACTTGTCGATGATCTGACCTTGGTAGCACAGAGGCTTGGTGGAGTAGACGATGCCCTCTGCCTCGCCCTTCTTGGGAGAGATGAAGCACTCCTCGGTGGGAATATTGGGATTGAAAACGATATTCTGACGGGAGGTCTCGCTGCCGCCGCAGAACATAGCTTCACCGATCATGCCCACGGTCAGCTCGGTGCCGTTGTCAGCGGTGTAGTGCAGCTTTTCAATGCCCAGGTTGTTCAGATATTCACAGCGGGCCTTCAGATCCGCATTGTGAGCCTTCCAGGCAGCCACCGGATCCTCGTTGACACGGGAGGTAGCCAGGATGGCTTCCCACATTTTTTCCATGGCCACGCTGGTACGCAGGCCGGGGAACACCTTCTTTGCCCAGGCCTTGCCGGGAACCGCGGCAATCACCCACTGCTGCTCGCCATCCAGCCGGTCGGAATATTCCTTGACGATGGGGAAACGCAGCTTGCGGGCCTTGGCCAGCTTGGCCATGTTCATACCCTTCAGACCATCGGGATCATCGGAGATAATGTGGATCTTGCAGGGCTTGGTTTCGCAATAATGCTCCAGACGGGCCTTCTGCCACTGCTTCACCTCGCCCAGGGTCTTGACAGACTGGTAACGGGTGTGGATTTTCTCCAGAGGCTGATACATCCACTGGACGGTGACCTCACGAGCTTTGCACTTGTAGCACTCTTCGGCTACCATTTGGACAAATTCAGGCTGGTCCAGGCCGGCATAGATCAGGACCTCCTGGCCCTTCTGAACATTGGCGCCCACCTGGGCGATGAGTTTGGCGTATTCGCGTAAAACGGTCTTTTTCATAGGATTGATCTCCTTTTGTTATAATTTTCCTCAAACATTTTAGCAGAAAGTTTTCCGTTCGTCAATCCACCAGCAGGCGAAAGGTTGCAATCTTTTCTGTTTTCCTGTATAATACCAGCAAAACAGGAAGAAACAGAGGGTGTATATGGACAAGCAGCGATTGCTGCGGCTGCTTTGCGCCGCATTGGTCCCGGTTATGCTGTTGACGCTGATCCCGGCGCTGTACCAGCGAACACGGCCTTTTTTAATATCCCTCTTGCCCCGAACTTCCCCCACCGCCAATCCGCCTGCGTCCACCAGCGGTTTCCCGACTTCCTCATCCATCTGCCCCACTGACAGCAACACCCCTTCCCTGCCCACGCCGGTCAAACTACCCACCGGCGTTTTTCGCAACGAACAGGGCGCGCCGGTATTTTGGGCCAACGCCACAGAACTGATCACCTGCTACAATCGGCAATGGGGCAGCGACTACCTGCGGGATTTGGATACCTGGCGGACCTATCCGGATGCTGCCAGCCCCTGTATGCTGACCGCCGCCACCCGCTATAGCTTTCTGGCTGACGAAGCCATTCACTATTGGCCGGCGATTGATGTGTACTGTTTCCCGTCAGACAGCCACCTTATCGAAATTTCCCTCTCACTTTCCGAACATGACTGGAACCAGCAGATCGAGGACATTTTCCTGGAACAAACTGTCTGTATGCTGCAGATCTTTTATGACGATCTCTCCCAGGATGCTGTGACCGCCCTCTACCACCGGCTGCGGCAAGACACGCTGGAAAACGAATACATTACTCACAGCGCCACGCCAAAACCCATGACCGTGTATCTGCAAAACGGCATCGGCTGCTGGGGGTATACCTACAGCGGCATGATCCGCATCAACATCATCCCGGTAGACGACGCTTGCCAAACAGCGCTAACTGCCGGCGGCGCAGACATCGTCCATGTAAACGAGGTAATCTATGCTGACAAAACATGAATTTTCCCAGCGAATCGGCAATTGTATGCTGATGGACGGCGCTACCGGCTCCAATCTGCGGGCCAAGGGTATGCCCCGGTTGTGCAATACGGAGCTATGGGTACTGGAGCATCCCGAAATACTGCAAACGCTCCAGCGTCAATATGCCCGGGCCGGTTCTCAGATCCTATACGCCCCCACCTTCCAGGCACAGCCGATTGTCCTGGAAAGGGCGGGCCTGGCAGAACAAACGGAAAAGCTCAATGCCCGGTTGGTCGCGCTGACCCGTCATGCCGTGCCGGAGTGTTTGGTAGCCGGAGATCTCACCACCCTAGCCGCCTTCTGTGACAGTTGGGATCCAAAAAACTTTGATCTGCTGGTGGCAAATTATCGCCGGCAGATCCGTGGTCTGATAGACGGAGGCGCAGATGTTCTGGGTGCTGAAACCCTGCTGTATCCCCAGGAGGCGGAAGCCATCCTGACCGCTGCTGAGCTGGAAGGCGCCGGCGCCGTGTTCTACACCTTCACGATGCAGGCTGACGGCCTGCTTTTCTCCGGCATGGATGCAGGCCCTGTTCTGCAGGAACTGGAGCGCAATGGCGCGGCAGCATTGGGCTTTAACTGCGTAGCTGCCGATGATATGACTGCCGGATTGGTGGCCAAGCTGCGGCGGTATGTTTCCGTTCCCCTGATCTGCAAACCAAACGCAGGTATGCCGGTGATTACCGAAGACAGCATTGCTCATTACAATATGGATCCGGCAGTCTTTGCCCGGGTAGTGACAGATTGCGCCCAGATGGGCGCCAAACTGCTGGGTGGCTGCTGCGGCACCACGCCGAAACACATCGCCGCCTTGAAAGAACAGCAAGAAAAGTATTGCCAATCCTTGTGAAATATGGTATAATGTTTGGAAATACGCGAAAGGATGTGCGCCTTTGAAGAAATTACTTTTGGCACTTCTGTGCCTGTCCATAGTTCTGCTTTGCGGCTGTCAAACAGTCAACATTTTCGCCCCCACAGGCAGCGACGAAGACTACGCCAACTTTAACGTCTTCCTTTGGAACTGCCAGCAGGGCTTGGAGGGTGCCGTTACCCTCTCCCAGGCCCGGGATGACGGTTCCAGCCGGCAAATCACCATCACCTTCGACGGCGTAGTCTACACCGTTGCTGACGCCGACGGCCAACGCAGCTACAATTATCTGATCAGCGATACCCATTTGGAAGCCGTGGATGACGGCTATCGCTACGGCAACTACTTTTTCCTCACCGACGATCCCAACATGACCTTCTCCCGTTATCAGCAGGCCATGTCCTCCCCTTTGCAGGAGCATATGCAGTTGATCCTGCCCACGGAGCTGATCCTCGGCAAGACCAGCCAGGCAACATCCGCCGCCCACTATGGCACAGTACCGGAATATGTGGCTGATCTTTTCCGCCCCTTGATGCAGGGACAGCCCGTTTACTTCGGCAGGCAAACATTTTTCCTGGTGGAAGCCGGCGGTAAGCTCACCCAATACGATTACAAGGGCCAGACCTTGATTACCATGTCCATTCCCGAAGCCACCGTGATCCGGGCCGTCAGTGAAAACGACGACGGCAGTGTTTGCGTAGCCCTGGACGATCCTGACCGGGATAACCACTTGAATGTGCTGTGCTTTAATGCCCAGGGCAAGCTGCGCTGGCAGTATAATTTCCCCCTGCAGCGGAATGTGCGCCTGCAGCAATTGGTACAGGTAGACGGCGTGACCTTCGGTTTCGGCACCATCACCACGGAAACCTCTCAGGACCTTTACGCAGTGAAGTTCTCCGCCGAAGGAATGTTCCTGAAGGACGTAGTCTTTGGCGGCAGCGGCGCAGAGGACTTTATTTACGCTGACCTGGTGGGCAACACTTTCATTCTCAGCGGCAACACCCACAGCGCCGACGGGCAGATGCCTTTCTCCGAGGACGGTGAAGCTGCCGGTTTTTCCATCAAGCTGAACCAGGATCTGTCCCTTTCCGATGCCATCCCGGCTGCGGCCAAGGATCCTTCGCAGACCGTCTGCGGCTTCTATGGCAGCCGTACCATTTTCCGGGACGCCGCCATGGTGCAGCCCGGCGCTACGGATCAACTGTCCGAGGATGCCCAATTGGTGGGTATTTTTACCACCGGCAGCGGCTATGCTGTGCTGCGGCAGCTTACGCTGGAGCCCTATTGCTTCAGCGACCCCAACCTGCCCGCCCTTTCCTACTGTCAGTTTATCGCCACCGGCTATAACGCCCAGGGCGAACCGATTTGGCAGTTCAGCAGTGAGCCATATCTTGCATAACCGTCGCGGCGCCGGACTCCCGGCGCCGCGTTTCGCTGCTTATTGCAAAGGTTTTTCCGCAATAATTGTCGAAAAATAAATTTTTCTTGCCAAATATGCGGAAATATGGTAAAATAACATGGCTATGGAAAAGAGAATTCATTTATATGTCAGCCGGAAGAACCTGCTGACATGGCTGATGGCACTTTGCCTGGTCGGCTCGGCAGTGGCCCGCATTGCAATTCCTTGTGTGAAAGGGACATGGGATTCGCTGGAAATGTGGAGCCAAATCGTTCTGCCAGTAGCAGCCACCCTGCTTTTCGTGCTCATCACACTCATCAACGGCAAGGAGATGTTCTATAAGACCGCTATTCCGGTATTTATGATGGGCATTTTCTACGCGATTCGTCCGCATGCGATCATTGGCGGCAGTCCCTTTGTTTTAGGAATGTTCTACACCTGCATTCTGTTCTATTGCATCCTCTATACCGTCATTACCAGCGGACGTGTTCGCTTCCCCTGGCTGCTAACCCTGCTGTTCCTGCTGCCGATCGCAGCAGCGCTGTACGGTCACCAACAATCACTGTACCATGAAGTTCCCGGCGTGGTTGTCCTCCCTGATGTACCCTTTGAGATGAATACAACAGCCTTCTGGACTTTCCTGCCGGATCATCTGCTGTTCATCGGTTGCTTCCTGCTGACCTTTGCCATCCGGGTATCCAGCGACGGCAAGTACCATCCCACCTGGGGCGACCGCATCGACGGCCGTAAGATCCGCACCCTGGCGCCCATGGCGCAGATCACCTCCTACTTCCAGTGGGAAAGAAACATCTGCTCCAATTTCTTTGAGGAGTCCTTCGAGATCACCCATATCGACCGCTATATCCGCCAAAAGCGCCGGGAGGGCCTGACGGATTTCGGCATCACCCATGTGCTGCTGGCGGCCTATGTCCGGGGCGTTGCCAAGTATCCCCAGTTAAACCGCTTCATCAACGGACAGAAGGTCTACTCCAGAGGTGAAGATATTCAGTACTGCATGGTCATCAAAAAAGAGATGAATGTAGACTCCCCCGACACCTCTATCAAGGTCCACCTCAATCCCCGGGATACCGCGGTGGATGTGTATCACAAACTCAACGCCGCTGTGGAGAAGGTCAAGGCCACCAGGGAGTTGGACTCCAGCCTGGACGGGTTGATCATGACGCTGAACTTGATCCCCAGCATCGTGCTGAAATTCGTGGTGTGGCTGCTGAAGCTTCTGGATTACTTCGGCCTGCTGCCCAAGTTCCTGCTGGAGCTGAGTCCCTTCCACGGAAGTCTGTTCTTCACTTCCATGGGCTCGTTGGGCATCCCGCCCATCTATCACCACTTGTATGACTTCGGCAATCTGCCGGTATTCGGCGCCTTCGGCATGAAGCGCAAAGCGCTGGAAGTGCTGGAAGATGGCTCCGTGGTGCAAAGAAAGTATGTGGATGTAAAGTTTGTGCTGGACGAAAGAATTTGCGACGGCTATTACTATGCCACCTTCTTTAAGTACTACAAGCGGCTGCTGGCCCACCCTGAAGTGCTGGACAATCCCCCCGAGGAAGTCGTAAAAGATATTCCGTAATATATATCGCCGGTGCTCTTACGGGCACCGGTGTTTTTTCGGCAGCATAAACGGTTGTCATTTTTCTTCTTCTGTGGTACACTAAGGGAAAAGGAGGCGAAAACCATGCGCGCAGCGATCCAGCAGTATTTGCCCGGCCATCCCTGGCGTGACCGGATCCATTATTTCGACACCATCGATTCCACAAATACCCACGCGAAGGAATTGGCCCGCGGCGGCGCCCCGGAGGGTACCGTGGTCATTGCCGATCAGCAGACCGGCGGCCGGGGCCGATTGGGCCGCAGCTTTTCCTCCCCTGCCGGCATGGGGATCTACATGAGCATCATTTTGCGTCCTGAATGTCCGCCGGCGGAATTGATGCATCTGACCTGCGCTGCCGGCGTCATTGCCGGAGATGCCATTGTCAGAATCGGCAAACCCATGCCAAGTATCAAATGGACCAATGACCTGGTGCTTGGCAAGCGAAAATTGGGCGGCATTTTGACAGAAGTTTCCGTAGAACCTGCCAGCGGTAAAGTAGAATGGGCAGTGGTCGGCATCGGCATCAACTGCTGCCAGCAGCCCTCCGATTTTCCGGAAGATATCCGCGACATTGCCATCAGTTTGGGCATCACCCCTGCCCAAAGAGCCCAGCTCATCGCCGAGCTCATGCGCAGCTTCCACCAGGTACGGCACTATCTATTTGTGGAAAAAGAGGGCATTATGGAGGATTTCCGTCACCGCTGCGTCACCATCGGCCAGGAGATTTCCGTCGTACGCTGTGACGAAGTGCGCCACGGAAGCGCCCTTTCTGTGGATAATGACGGCGGTCTCGTGGTTAAATATGACGACGGCACCACCGCCACAGTATCCTCCGGCGAAGTCAGCATCCGGGGCATGTACGGCTATTTATAAATTTTCCCAACTTTTTTCATTTTCCATGTTGCATTTTTGCCGTTAGGCGGTTATACTAATAGATGGAATACTTATATTAGGAGGTAATATACTATGAAAACTCTGTCTATCGTTCTGAAGATTCTGGCCGCTCTGGCCGCTGTTGCCGGCGTTGTTTATGTCGTTGCTACCTACGGCGACAAGATCGTCGCTTGGGCAAAGGGCCTGCTGGGCAAGTGCCGCTGCAACGAGTGCGAAGGCTGCGAGTGCAATGTCGACGGCGAGTGCACCTGCGAGTGCGAGTGCGACGACTGCGACTGCTGCGATTGCGAATGCGACGAGTGCGAGTGCGAAGAGACCGAAGAAGTGGTCGAAGAGGCTGCTGAAGAGGCTCCCGCTGCTGAAGAGGCCGATTTCGAAGGCTAATTCCACACATCACGAAAAGATCCCGGGATGATCCCGGGATCTTTTATTTTGGAGGAAACGCATCAGTTGCAAGATTGATTATCCTAAGCCCCTCTTTTTCCTGACGCCTTGCAGAACGCATGATCTTTGCAGAATTCCCACCATCTCTTGTGACATAGGCAACCAAATAATCGCACTGCCGCAACATCATGCGGTTGGCTTTTTCCATGGCATAGCGAGGATGAACCGTTTCAATTCCGTCCGGAAGGAAATAATGATCGAAACCACCCGGCAAATACACCCTTCTATGCGGCATGTAGGTTTCCAGCAGCAAATACGCATCCAACTCAGGGTTATACGCTTTAGCCTTTTCCACCGCGCTGGCAGCCATGTTGTCAAAGTTACCATGATGCCCTACAATAAACTCGGTAACACCACACCGCCGCCACAGATAATCCACGGTTTCGTCCAGTTTTTGCTGCAGTGTGCTTGGCGCGTCCCGATGACCAATAAAAAAACAACTGTACATATCCTCGTCTCCTTTTTAATATATACCCTTATATAGGGTATCCTTTAATCGGGTGAATGTCAAGAAGGAGTTTCCTTGATAGAATAATCACATATCAAGGGGGGATCGCTATGGATACGCCTAGAAGTGTTGTGCAATATCATGTAAACGAATATGGATATATTCAGGTAACATTGGCTGCCATCATGCAGAAACGCGAGATCACACGAAATCGTTTAAGCAAATTAACGGGTTCCAAATATGATGTGATTGATCGCTATTATAAAGGAATTGACATCACCATGGCCGATTTGGATTTTCTTGCCAGGGTTTGCTATGTTTTGGATTGCAAGATTGAGGATTTGTTGGTGTATAAACCGGCAGAGGATGGCAGATAAGAATCCGAAAAATGACTTTAGGTAATCGCCAGCATTTGCTATTGGAGTCTGCTCCGCAGGGGGCTTAGCCCTCCCGCAAATCCCCCATTTTTGCGCTGTAACGGATCGCCCAAACGGCTTTTTCGCCTATTTTTACCGCGCAACTGTCGTAAAATTCAGGGAGGGTCAAGACCCTCCCCTACGGAATAGCCAAGGAAAACGCCCGGGGTGACCCCAATGTCATTAAGTTAGCGGCATAAGCTGGAGGGCAAATTAAAGAGAAGCGAGAGTATCCAAGACAGGAGCCTGTTTTGGATACTCTTTTTTGCAATTTGGGCATGGCAAGAAAGCGGATTGAGGA
>SVLC01000015.1 GCA_015068155.1 Oscillospiraceae bacterium
CCGTCCACCACGCCGTAAATGTAAGAAAAGACCATCATCACAATGGACGGCAATGTAAATTTCAGCAGCCTGCCATAGGTGAAATGATCCGATAATTTGATGGTTTGCTTTTCTTTCCTCATAGACCCCTCTTTCCGCAGTCACAGGCGGTGGTTTTGTCACACAGTATAGCCGAAATCGGCAGCAAAGTCAACTAATCCCTTGCGCATCCGGGCAATCCGTGGTATAATGCGGAAAAACATTGGAAAGAAGGCATTTTTTATGATCCTACAGCATGGCCGGCCGGAAAATACGGCCGATCGTTTACCCAAAGAGGTCCGCGTATACGAACTTTTGGACCAGCTGAACATCTCCTATGACCGCATTGACCACGAAGAAGCCAATACCATGGAGATCTGCCTGGCGCTGGAGGCCACGCTTGGCGCGGAGATCTGCAAAAATCTGCTGCTGTGCAACCGGCAATGCACCGATTTTTATATGCTGCTGATGCCCGGCAACAAGCCCTTTAAGACCAAGGACCTTTCCAAGCAGATCGGTTCTTCCCGCCTCAGCTTCGCTTCCGGCGAATACATGGAGCAGTTTCTCGACATCACCCCCGGTTCACTAAGCGTGCTGGGTCTGATGAATGACAAAGAAAATCGGGTGCGGCTGCTCATTGACGAAGAGGTGCTTTCCGGCGAATTCATCGGCTGCCACCCCTGCATCAACACCTCTTCCCTGAAGCTGAAAACTGCCGATGTGGTAAACGTGCTGCTGCCTGCCATGGACCACAGCTATCAGACCGTGGCGCTGCCCAATTATGCGGAGGAAGAAAATGGCTGATGTCAGGGAAATCACGGATTTTTCCGACCCGGCGCTGGATGTGTACGCCCGGCTGACGGAAGCCCAGCTGATGAACCGGTTCGACCCCAGCAAGGCCCTGTTCATCGCCGAAAGTCCCAAGGTGATCCATCGGGCCCTGGACGGAGGCTATAAGCCGGTATCCATGCTGATGGAGCGAAAGGATATTGACGGCTCCGCCGCGGAGATCATCGCCCGCTGCCCGGATATCCCGGTGTACACCGCCGATGAGGAGCTGCTGTGCAACCTGACCGGCTACCATCTGACCCGGGGCGTGCTGTGCGCTATGAAACGGCCCTCCCTGCCTGCCGTGGAAACGGTTTTGGCCAATGCCCGCCGGGTGGTGGTGCTGGACAATGTGCAGAATCCCACCAATGTGGGGGCCATTTTCCGTTCCGCCGCGGCTTTGGGCATGGATGCGGTGCTGCTGACCCCGGGCTGCTCCGATCCGCTGTACCGCCGGGCCGCCAGAGTGAGCATGGGCACGGTGTTCCAGATCCCCTGGACCTTCTTCCCGGAGGGAAAGCCCTGGTACGAGGTTATGCATGCGATTGGCTTTAAGACCGCCGCTTTGGCATTGAAGGACGATACCCTTTCCATCGACGATCCCCGGCTGCGCGCGGAAGAAAAGCTGGCGCTGGTACTGGGCAGCGAGGGGGACGGCCTTTCCGATGAAGCCATCGCCGGCTGCGATTACACCGTAAAGATCCCCATGTATCACGGAGTAGACTCCCTGAATGTTGCCGCCGCCAGCGCCGTGGCCTTTTGGGAACTCAGAGCAAAATAAGATATGCAAAATCGGCACCCAAACCGGGTGCCGATTTTTACTGTTCAAAGTGCTGTTTAAGGAATAGTTGGTGATTCCTTTTCCTCCTTGAGGAAATCATCGATGCTTTCGGTTCTAATATCAATTTCCCGATATCCATCCGTTGATTCACCAACCTTAATCGCTGTTGACAGTCTAATTGATGAAATGTACGAATCCGGCCATCCGCTCACCGTTAATAAGTATTTATCTTCCACCAAATAACTCCGGTTCAGGATGCCACTACCATATTCTGCAAGCTGCACATAGGGCTCAAAGTCGCTCCACCAAATATCCTCGCCCTTTTCCGCGATCACCTTTAATTCATCGATCGTTAATTCATTCTTCAGTTCCTCAGGCGTGTGGCCTTCTGAGCAGCCCACCAAACTCAAAACACAAAGGATCACCAGCGCCAAAGCGATGTATTTTTTCATACGATCCCTCCTATATCTATTTTAATTCTGGTTGCATTTGCTTATAACATCAATCTGCTGCGCCGTAGTCGGTTCTGAAATAGTAATAATGCTCAGCCCCATCGGTGTCTTTCACGCACACGAGATAGGACCAAATGGGATAATCAGCGGTCCAATCGTCCCCATCGTACCACCAATCTGTGGATACCGTTACGGTTTTACCGTCAAAAGAGGTTTTTACCGCCAGGTAAATCGCGCCGCGCTGTTCAAAGGTGGCATTCTGGGGATCCACCGCGGAGGTTTTAGTGACTGCGCAGGAGGCGATCTCAAAATCGGTTCGAAAGGATACGCTTGTGATCTTATTTTCGCCTTCTGCAGCAATGGGATCGTGCTTGGTTTGATATTCTTTGGTGACATTTACAAACTTTTCTTCGGAATACGCGCCCACCCATGCTTCCATCACGCCGTTCGTTTGTTCCCTGCCGCATCCTGCGAAGGAAACAGCAAGGATCGCCGCAAGAAGAAGCACTTTGATTTTACGCATAAAATTCCCCTTTCCGCTTTCAATTATCACAATTCTAAGTGCGGTTTTGTGTTGTTATATACTTCTTTGCCAAGAATCTCAATGATGATGCCGTTAATATACTCCGGTTCTGCTTCATTGTCAAAATACGCAGGATTGATCCTGTGTACATCATAAACCGAATAAAGCACCGCTTTGTATTCTGTGGTTCCGCCATCGTTATACTGCCGCGGAATCGGAATCAGCAGTATCAGCAATACGATCAACAGGATGATCCATATCATTCGCTTTTTCATAGGCACATACCTCCTTATTTATTTCCCCTCTACCATATAAACGCAGAAAACCGGGATTTTACTCAGTAAAATCGGAATTTTTTTCGGGACGTCGTGGGCGCCGTCCCCTACAATGGGTGTACGATAAACGGAAATTTACAGTTCTTTGACATGCTGAATGAACAAAGAACGCCGCTGTAGGGAAAGGCTATGGCCTTTCCGACTATGTTTCGACCATTGCGCTGTAAAACATTCCGAATCGCTGCCATTTTGGAATACCCGGCAAAGTACATTTCGATAGGTTAACGGCGAGGTCATAACCTCGCCCTACCAAAGCCAACAGATTCGGGCCGTTACTCCGTAAAAATATAGCGGGTGATATAGCCGTGGCCGTCGCCGGTGGTGATGATCACGCTGCCGTCAGCTTCGGAAATATCCAAAATCGGCAGCGGGGCATTGGCCTTGACCCAGGCGACCGGACTGTCGGTTTCCACATCCCGGAAGCTGCGCTGGGCATATTCCGAGCCGCCGCAGGGGTTCATGGCTTCGATACACAGTTCATATTCCTTCATTTGGTTTCCTCCAAATCTTCATTATCCAAAACAAGATACCCGGCATCCAAAAGCGCTTGCGCCAGCACACCGGCGCCATCCAACAATTGACCGGAAAATGTGCCGTCGTAGATCTGATGTACGCCGCAGGTGGGACTGCGGGCCTTGAGAACGGCGCATTGGACATCTTCCTCTTTGATTTGCTCCATGATCTCCGCCACCGCCCTGCGGATGGCTACATCCACTACCAGGCCGTCCTTGCGGGTGACGATGCCGTCTTTCAGTTCAATGGTAATACGGGGGATCCCCAGACCTGCCAGCACCTCCGGGCAAACCGGGATCACTTCCCTGCCCTCGCACAAAGCCGCCACCCGTGGGTCATAGTTATTGCCGCCGTTGTATTTGCAGTTTTCGCCCAATAAGCAGGCGCTGACGATGACTTTTCTCATAACATCACTCCTTAGAATGATATGGAGTCCTTTTTAAAGAACGCATACACCACCCATTTGGGGTATTTGCCCGGATTGCAACCTATCCGATAAGTGAGCCAGGCAAGCGCCAGGAATAGCACCAACATACCTCCAAACAATGCCAAAACAGTCCACGCACCCTCTTGAGAATATTGATTGGAATCTTCCATGCTTCTGTAGACCACGCCGTCGGCAGACAGTTCACGGATATGATAGTAGGGTTCACCATCGTCCGGCTCATAGGATTCCGTCCACACCACAAACACTGTTCCACCGTCGCATTTTTCGGTAAGTCCCTGAAAATCGGACAAATATTCCTCATAGCCGCCAATCTTGAACCGGATTTCCATACCTTCGGCACACAGCCAAAGCGTATCCTTTTCGGTCTGCCATTGGCAGAAGGTGACTGTCTGCAGTTGGCAATCCTCCCGTGTAATGGGTTTAAACCCCACAATACAGCAGGCAACCGATATGCCCACCCAAAACACCAATAGGAGTATAAACGCAATCAAGAATTCGCTGGGATTATGGACATGGGCAGAAAAGCTACCCTTGTCGGTGTCCTTCTTGGCCTTTCTAATTTCCTCCCAACGGTTTGTCAATTCTCTGCCATTGTTGTATTGGGCATACCCGGCTTTGGCCTGACAAAGAAAATCTGTGGCATTTTTTGACATCCAGTCTACCGTGATGGTTTTTCCACAGGCATATAACTTCAAATCTGTACCACCGCTTTGCGTAAAACGATAACCGGTCAACTGGTCATATGTAAAGCTACGTTGCATTTTCAGAATGTTATATTGCGTAAATCCCTGATGATCATAGACAATATGGCAATTTTTCCATCCCATCATCAAGGCAACGCCAAGTAGCAGGAACGCAGCAAAACATATTATGGTGAGCACTCCAACATCCGGCTCTGCTACCGCAAACCACCCCGCGACCAAGAAGACCGCGCCACAGATCACGCCGACCCACAGAAGATACGAAGATAAATAGGTAGCCTTTTGATTGCTTAGTTCCTTGCGGCGGGCACACTCCCGGATGCAGCCAAACCCCGTCCAGAGAAAGAGTATTGTCATTACGATCATGATCACAAATCCTGCCATATTCTCGCCACCTTTCTAAGAAAATTATATCACAACCAACGGCGATCTGTCAAATTGCGTTTAATCGGACTGCTTGGTTTCTATCGTAGGGGGCGCATCACGATGCGCCCGCGGGCGATTCCTGAATCGCCCCTACAATTTTCTATTGACATTCTCGATATTCGAGAATATAATAGCATTGAGCATACTCGATATTCGAGAATAGGAGGTGATGCGGATGCCCAGAGCAAAATTTCAAACGTTGACAGAGCAGATGTTTTACATCCTGCTGTGCCTAAAAAATGAGTGCTACGGTTTGGATATTTTGGACCGGGTGCCCGCTATGACAAACGGTCGGGTAACGGTGGGCTCCGGTACGCTGTACAACCTTCTGGAACAATTCCTGGCAGAGGGCATGATCCGGCAGACCCGCGTGGAGGGCCGTCGGCGAAGCTACATTCTGACACAGCACGGCATGGACATGCTGCAGAAGGAATATGATCGGATCCTAGCCCAAACCTGGGACTACTACCGCATTTTCGGAGAGGGGGAACAAAAATGAAGGACAAAAAACTCGTCCAGATTTCCTTTGCGTTCTATGACCGGGATAATTTGGCAAAATATTTGGAAGAACAGGCCGCTGCAGGCTGGTTGATAGAATCTTACAGCTTAAATCACATTCGTTTCCGACAGATCCGTCCCGAAAAGCTGCGCTTTTCCATCATATATTACCATACGCCCGTCACCGCAAATTGCCTGACCAACGAACAGATGGAATATTTGGAATTCTGCGCCCGGACCGGCTGGTATCTGGTAGCCGCCGAACGCAGAATGCTGATAATGGCCAACCAAGCGGAACATCCCATTCCCATCGAAACGGATCCCGAAATACAACTGGAAAACATCCATAAATCCGTGAAAAAGCAGCATATCCGCAATCTGATCCTGTACATCGCCATGGGAGTGCTGTACTTTATTTGGTCAGCCTATATGGGTGTTGTTTACCTGTTTGCAAGCGCGACACCGCCCACGCATTTTTTAGTGATGGGCGCCTGGTACTGCGCCCTGGGACTTCCGGATATGATCGGCTACTATATTTGGCGGCGCAAGGCCAGGGCTGCCGCGGCAGAGGGCACTTTTTACAGCGGCGTACCTTCCAATTGCCTTTTTTACATTGCCATGTTGCTTGTCTTTGCATTCTGCGCTGCCCTACTGGTAATTCACAGCTACGGAATCAACCCCGTCTTGAACGGCATCATCATTACCATCATAACCATCGGTATAATTTGCGGAGTTTACTGCCTGCTGGGGCGCCAATTATCTAAAATATCCGCCGGTGTGTGCCGTAGTATTGTCACGATGGGATTAACCGCTTTTTTGATTCTGTCGATTTTGATTCCGGTAGGCTTCTCCACCGTGTATTCCTTCAACCACGGCCAAGGCAGCGTCCTTGCCAATCCTCCGGATATGCCAATGTCCGTCACAGAACTGACAGGTGCAAGCTTTGATGACTACATCACCCGAAAATACACCGGCGGTTCTCTTCTGCTATCGCAGGATGAGTATCTGCAATATGCTGTATCAGGGTGTCCGGATTTTTGTTACACCATTACCTATGTCCATGCGGATTTTCTTTACGATGCCTGTCAAAAAGACCTTTTGAAGGATTTTGCAAAGCGCGGAGAGGCCATCACCGCAGATGCATCCGGCTGGAACGCCGATGCCGCCTATCAGCTTTATGAACACGGTTCTGTCCAGCATAATTATCTGCTGTGCTATGACGGATATTTTGTAGAGATCCTGTTTGGTTGGGCGCCCACGCCGGAACAGATAGCCATAGTTGCGCAGAAGCTTTCCGACATATAAAACGCCACGATAATCCCATTTGCATTTTATAAAAAGCTGTGTTATAATGGCAGAAATATGCTCAGGAGGTAATGATATGACAAGAGCAGAATATGCAGCCCAGCTCTTCACCGAGGGTTATAACTGCGCCCAGGCGGTGGCCGTGGCCTTTTGTGATGTGACCGGTTTCACCAAAGAACAGACCGCCAGGATGGTCTCCCCCTTCGGCGGCGGCTTCGGCCGTCTGCGGGAGGTATGCGGCGCCGTCAGCGGCATGACCTTTGTATTCGGCTGTCTTTACGGTTATGATGCCCCCAACCCCGATGCCCAAATGACGGTCTATCAGACCGAGCAGGCTCTGGCCGTCAAATTCCGGGAGCAGGCCGGCAGCATCGTTTGCCGGGACATTCTGAAAAATCCCCCCTCCGATCCCGCCCCCACCCCCCGCACCGCGGAATACTATGCCCTGCGGCCCTGCGCTAGAATGGTATATCTGGCCACATCCATTTTGGATGACTACATCGCAGAACACCCCATTGAGAAATAAAGGAGCTTTTTTATGAAAAAATCCGGATTGATTGACTTTTTGTGGTCCTATCTGTTCATTTTGGTGCAGCTGGTATATCTTTTTGTGGAGCCGCTGATCTTCACCACCATCGGTCTGATCTTCCATGTGGGCTGGCCCTATTATCTCATATCCATCGGCGGCTACTACGCCCTGACAGTCCTGTGGGAATTGCTAGCGCGGCTGCTGCGCAGCGAAAATGGCAAGATCTTCCATCCTCCTTTTGTCCGCAAAGCAAAAAAATTGCTGGCCATGTTCCAGGAAAACGATCAGCCAGCGCCCACGGAAGACAATTGACAAACCCCGCCACAGGCAGTATACTACATCTGTGAAATATGAGCAGGTATTCCCTGCTGAAATAACTGATAAAGGATAGGTGATACCCATGTACATGGACGATTACAAGCGCTGGGCCGGCATGCAGCTGGAAGACCAGGAACTCACCGCCGAGCTTGCTCTGATTGAGGGCAAGGAGGAAGAGATCAAAGAGCGTTTCGCCGTAGCGCTGAAGTTCGGCACCGCCGGTCTGCGGGGCGTGCTGGGCGTCGGCACCAACCGGATGAACATCTATGTGGTCCGGCAGGCTACCCAAGGCCTGGCCAACTGGGTCAAGACCCAGGGCGGCAAGCAGTTGGTGGCCATTTCCTACGACAGCCGTATCAACTCCGATGTTTTTGCCAGAGAAGCCGCCTGCGTACTGGCCGCCAACGGCATCAAAGTCCGTATTTACGACGCGCTGATGCCCGTCCCCGCCCTGAGCTTTGCCACCCGTTATTATGAAGCCAATGCCGGCATCATGATCACCGCCTCCCATAACCCCGCCAAGTATAACGGCTACAAGGCCTATGGCCCCGACGGCTGCCAGATGACCGACGAAGCCGCCGACATTGTTTACGCCGAGATCCAGAAAACCGATGTGCTCAACGGCGCCAAGACCATGCCTTTTGCCGAAGGTTTGGAAAAAGGTCTTATTGAGTACGTGGGTGACGATTGCAAGGAAGGCCTGTACGATGCCATCAAGGCCTGCCAGGTCCGTCCCGGCCTGTGCAAGACCGCCGGTCTGAAGCTGGTGTATTCTCCTTTGAACGGCTCCGGTCTGGTGCCCGTTACCCGCATTTTGGCCGATATCGGCATTGACGATATCACCATCGTTCCGGAACAGCAGTATCCCGACGGCAACTTCCCCACCTGCCCCTACCCTAACCCCGAGATCTTCGAGGCCCTGCGGCTGGGTCTGGAACTGGCAAAAAAATCCGGCGCCGATCTGATGCTGGCTACCGACCCCGATGCCGACCGCGTGGGCATCGCCATGAAGTGTCCCGACGGCTCTTATGAGCTGGTCAGCGGCAACGAAGTGGGCGTGCTGCTGCTGGATTACATCTGCGAAGGCCGTATCGAGAAGGGCACCATGCCCAAGAACGCCGTGGCCGTCAAATCCCTGGTGTCCACGCCTCTGGCCGATGCCGTTGCCGCCAACTACGGCGTTGAGATGCGCAATGTGCTTACCGGTTTCAAGTGGATCGGCGATCAGATCGCCCGTCTGGAAGCCGCCGGCGAAGTGGAACGCTTTATTCTGGGCTTTGAAGAGTCCTACGGCTACCTGGCCGGCCCCTATGTCCGTGACAAGGACGCTGTGGTGGCCTCTATGCTGATCTGCGAAATGGCCGCTTACTACCGCTCCATCGGTTCCTCCGTCAAGGAGCGACTGGAAGCCATTTACGCCAAGTACGGCCGCTATCTGAACAAGGTGGATTCTTTCGAGTTCCCCGGCCTGTCCGGTATGGACAAGATGGCCGCCATCATGGCCGGCCTGCGTGAGAAGCCCCTGACCGAGATCGGCGGTTACCGGGTGACCAAGGTGGTAGATTACAAGAAGACCGAGGAAACCGGTCTGCCTGCCGCCAATGTGCTGGTATACAGTCTGGAAGGCGGCGCCACCGTCATTGTCCGTCCCTCCGGCACGGAGCCTAAGGTAAAGGCTTATTACACCACCCTGGGCAAAGACCTGGCAGAAGCCGAGGCGCAAAAGAATGTGCTGGCAGAAGCCCTGAAGCCTATTTTGGCATAACCCTACGATTCAAAGAGCCGCCCCGGATCTGTTCCGGGGCGGCTTTGTATAGTTTTCCGTTTTCTGCATATTATGACCAGGGTGATAAAATGGAATCTTTATGGTCAGATTATGTCATGCCCCACTTTCCGCCGCTGCACGGCAGCATCAAAACCGATGTGCTGGTGATCGGCGGCGGCATGGCCGGGCTTTTGTGCGCCTATCAGCTTCAAAACGCAGGGGTCTCCGTGGTGGTGGCGGAGGCCCGACAGATCTGCGGCGGGGTCACCGCCAATACCACCGCCAAGGTAACTGCTCAGCACGGACTTTGCTATCATCGTCTGCTGCAAACTTTGGGAAAAGAGCAGGCGAAGCAATACCTGCAGATCCAGCAAAAAGCCGTAGCCCGGTACCGGGATCTTGCAGAGAAAATCCCCTGCCATTGGCAGGAAACAGCCAATTATGTCTATTCCGAAACCGATCGGCAGATTCTGGAAGCGGAAACCGGGGCGCTGCATCGGCTTGGCTTCCCCGCCACGTTAAATAGCCGTTCGCCGCTGCCTTTTCCTGTAGCCGGCGCGCTGGAATTCCGGCGGCAGGGGCAATTTCATCCCCTGGAATTTGCCGCCGGAATCGCGCAAGCGCTTAAGATTTACGAGAACACGCCGGTTTTGTCCTTGGAGGGTCACTCTGCCCGATGTCCCGGCGGGCAGATTACAGCAAAAAAGATCATCGTAGCCACCCATTTCCCCTTTCTGAACAGCCACGGCAGCTACTTTCTTAAGTTGTATCAGCAGCGCAGCTATGTGCTGGCGCTGGAAAAGGGACCGGATGTGGATGGTATGTATATTGGCGCAGAAAAGAACAGTCTTTCTTTCCGCAACACAGGGGACTGTTTGCTGTTGGGCGGCGGCGGACACCGCACCGGGAAAAAGGGCGGCGGATGGAACATGCTGGCGCATTTTGCCGCGGTACACTATCCCGACTCCGCCATCGTCAGGCGTTGGGCCACCCAGGACTGCATGAGTCTGGACGGCAGACCTTATATCGGTCATTATTCTGCCCGGACGCCGGATCTGTATGTGGCCACCGGTTTCAATAAATGGGGCATGAGCAGCTCCATGGCCGCCGCCATGATCCTCTCGGAGCTGATCACGAAGGGCCGCAGTGACTATGCCGGATTGTTCTCTCCCTCCAGGAGCATTGTAAAACCCCAACTGGCGATCAATGCGTTGGAATCCGCTGCCAATCTGCTGCGTCCCACCCGCCCCCGATGTACCCATATGGGCTGTGCTCTGCGCTGGAACAAGCAGGAACGAAGTTGGGATTGTCCCTGCCACGGCTCACGGTTTGATCCGGATGGAAAAATACTGGATAACCCGGCAAGAAAAGATTTGGAATAATATACCGCTTTGCTCTGCCGCAGCACGGCCTGCAGGCGGGCGGGTCACAGACCCGTCTGCTGTGGCAGCCACCTGAAGCCGGTCGGTTTTCACGGCCGGCTTCCATTTACATACGACCTTTTCATGGGTTATCGCGGTTCTGTATGCCGACGCGCCTCCCGCGCAGAAAGAATGGATAACGCCCTCCGCTGTAATCCGTGTTTTTTATAAAGAACTGTTGTCAAACACAGGAGAATATGTTATAATCCGATGTATAATGCGGGGTTATGGACAATCCTGCGCATAGGAGGCTTTTTATGAACATCGTTATCGCCGGCAGCGGCAAGGTGGGTACCACTTTGGCTTTGCGTCTGTCCAGTGAAGGTTATGACATTACATTAATCGATAATAATCATCATGTTCTGCAGGAAGTCTGTGAGCAATGCGACGCCATGGGTGTTCAGGGCAACTGTGCTTCCATGCCGGTGCTGCTGCAATCAGGCGTTCAGGAGGCCGACCTGCTCATCGCCGCGACCCACGATGACGAAGTAAACCTGCTTTGCTGCACCACCGCCCACGGCATCAATCCCAAGCTGCACACCATCGCCCGGATCCGCAATCCCGAGTATTCACAGCAGATCCACGAGCTGAAGCATGTGTTTGCCCTGTCTTTGGCCGTCAATCCGGAAAAGCAGGCTGCCAAGGAAATTGAGCGGTTGCTGCGTTTCCCCGGTTTTTTGCGCCGCGAAACCTTCGCCAAAGGCCGTACCGCCATTGTGGAACTCCGGGTGGACGAGGACAGCAAGCTGCGGGGCGTTTCTCTGATGCAGCTGAATTCCATCGTGAAATGCCGGGTATTGGTCTGCGCCGTTCTGCGGGGCGGCAACGCGCTGATTCCCAGAGGTCATTTTGTTCTGGAGGAGGGCGACCGGATCTATGTCACCGCCCCTACAGAGAACCTCTCGATTCTGTTGAAAAACCTGGATATCGTCACCCGCAGAGTCCGCAAGGTGCTGTTGTGCGGCGGCGGCGGTGTCAGTCACTATCTGGCCGAAAGCCTAACCCAAAGCGGCATTTCCGTCAGCCTCATTGAACGCAATTACGACCGCTGTGTGCAGCTGGCCACCATGCTGCCGGATGTATCCGTAGTTCATGGCGATGCTACCGACCAAAATCTGCTGGAAAGCCAGGGACTTTCCGATTGTGACGCGCTGGTGACCATGACCGGCCTGGATGAGCTGAATATGATCATCTCCCTCTACGGCACCACCAAGGCCGTGCCCCAGGTGATCACCAAGCTGGGCCGTGTAGAAAACCGCAGTATCAGCGATGAACTGGCCCTGGGCAGCGTGATCTGTCCCCGTGAGCTGTGCTGCGACGATATCGTCCGCTATGTCCGGGCCATGGAAAAACAAAGCGGCAGCGCAATTTCCGTTCACTCCATTGCAGACAGCCAGGTCGAAGCCATTGAATTTGCCGTAGGCGAAGACACCCTGCACTGCAACGAGACGCTGAAGACCATCAAGCTTCGCAGTGATGTACTGCTGACCAGCATCACCCGCGGCTCCACTTCCCAGATCCCTAACGGCGACTCCTCCTTCCATGCCGGCGACACCATCGTGGTGGTCACCAACGGCCGGGGCAAGCTGCGCCAACTCAACGACATCTTCGCATAAGGCTGGGAGGCATTTATGAATTACAAAATGATGGGCCGTTTTATCGGCCTGATTGTGATGGTGGAAGCGGTGTTTATGATCCCCGCCGGCATCATCGGCCTATGCTACGGAGAATACACCGCCATGTGGAGTTTTTGGGCCGCCATGGCCACCTGCCTGGTGGTGGCTTCCATCCTGCTGCTGGTGTGCAAAGGCGCTCCCAGCGCGTTTTATGCCAAAGAAGGTCTGGTGTGCGTAGGTCTTAGCTGGATCGTTTTGAGTCTGCTTGGCTGTCTGCCCTTTTGGTTTTCCCGTGAAATTCCCAGTTACATCGATGCATTCTTTGAGACCGTCTCCGGCTTCACCACCACCGGCGCCTCCATCGTACCGGAAGTGGAAAAATTAAGCCACGCCATCCTTTATTGGCGTTCCTTCAGCCATTGGCTGGGCGGTATGGGTGTGCTGGTGTTTTTGCTGGCTTTCACCGGCGGTCAGGGCAAAGGCTTTACCATGCACCTGCTGCGAGCAGAGTCCCCCGGGCCTAATGTGGGCAAGCTGGTGCCCAAAATGCGCACCACAGCAACCATTCTTTATGTTCTCTACATCGCCTTGACCGTCGCCAACTTTCTGTTTCTGGTCTTCGGCAAAATGCCGGTGTTTGAAGCGGTATGTACCGCCTTTGGCACCGCCGGTACCGGCGGTTTCGGCGTCAAAAACGACTCTATAGGTTCCTACAGTCCCTATCTGCAGAATGTAACTACCGTATTCATGATCCTGTTCGGCGTGAACTTCAGTTGCTACTATCTGCTGCTTCTGCGGCAGTTCAAGAGCGTGCTGAAAGACGAGGAGCTGCGGCTGTATTTCGGTATTATCCTGATCGCCATCGCGCTGATCGTTTTGGATATCCGGGATCTGTACGGCACTTTGGAAGAGACTGTCCGCCACGCCGCTTTCCAGGTGGGTTCCATCATCACCACCACCGGCTTCGCCACCGTGGACTTTGACCTCTGGCCCAGTTTCTCCAAGACCATCCTGCTGTGTCTGATGGTGGTAGGCGCCTGCGCCGGCTCCACCGGCGGCGGTTTGAAGGTCGCCCGCCTGCTTTTGATCTTCAAAAATCTGCGGCGCAACATCCGTCAAATGCTCAACCCCAAAAAGGTACAGGTGATCCGCAACAACGATACCGCAGTGGATGAAAAAGTGCTGACCAATGTCAATGCTTACCTAGCCGCCTATTTTGTTATCATATTCGTGATCTTTTTGATCATATCCCTGGACGGATTCTCCATTGGCACCAATTTCTCCGCGGTACTGTGTACCTTCAACAATATCGGTCCCGGCTTCGAAGCAGTGGGTCCCACCTGTAATTTTGCGGCCTACAGTGCCCTTAGCAAATTTGTTTTGAGTTTGGGTATGCTGGCCGGCCGTTTGGAGATTTTCCCCATTCTGGTGCTGTTAAGCCGCTCCACCTGGAAACGCTGATCACCCCTGCAAAAAAAATCTTCCATCCTTGCATTTTTTTCTTGCATTTTGGCAAAAATAATGCGATAATGTTGGTTGGAACGCAAAATCGTTTTTATCCTTTCCGGCAGTCCAATGCCGGAGAAAGAAGGTCTTTATATGGAAAGAAAAGTTGGCACTATCTCCCGCGGCATTCGCTGTCCCATCATCCGTGAAGGCGACGATCTGGCCAAGATCGTGGCTACCAGTGTTTTGGAAGCCGCCGAAGCCGAAGGCTTCCAGCTTCGCGACCGGGATGTGGTAGCAGTTACCGAGTCCGTCGTGGCCCGTGCGCAGGGCAACTATGCCTCTGTAGACGCCATTGCCGAAGATATCCGCGTTAAGCTGGGCGGCGAGACTGTAGGCGTGATTTTCCCCATTCTCTCCCGTAACCGCTTCGCCATCTGCCTGCGGGGCATCGCCCGCGGCTGCAAGAAGGTGGTGCTGATGCTCAGCTACCCCTCCGATGAAGTGGGCAACGAGCTGGTCAGCCTGGATAAGCTGGACGAAGCCGGCGTCAATCCCTACTCCGATGTACTGACGGAAGAAAAGTACCGCGCGCTCTTCGGCGAAAACCTGCATCCTTTCACTTTGGTCGACTATGTGAAGTACTATGGCGACCTGATCCGCGAGGAAGGCGCCGAAGCAGAGATCATCTTCGCCAACAACCCCCGGGTGATCCTGAACTACACCAAAAATGTACTGCACTGCGATATCCACACCCGCGCCCGCACCCACCGCATCCTGCTGGCTAACGGCGGCGAACGGGTATGCGGCCTGGATGATATCCTCAACGCCCCCGTAAACGGCAGCGGCCACAACAGCAAATACGGTCTGCTGGGCTCCAACAAGTCCACCGAGTCCACCATTAAGCTGTTCCCCAACGAGTGCAGCGACCTGGTTTTGGACATCCGGCAGCGTTTGCTGGATGCCACCGGCAAGCACATCGAAGTCATGGTCTATGGCGACGGCGCATTCAAGGATCCGGTGGGCCGCATTTGGGAACTGGCCGACCCGGTCGTCTCCCCTGCTTACACCCCGGGTTTGGAGGGCACTCCCAACGAACTGAAGCTGAAGTACCTGGCAGACAACGACTTTGCCGATCTGACCGGCGAAGCGCTGAAGCAGGCCATTGAGCAGCGCATCCGCGAGAAGGGCGACTTGGCAGGTTCCATGGCCTCCCAGGGCACCACACCCCGCCGCCTGACGGACCTGATCGGTTCTTTGTGCGATCTGACTTCCGGTTCCGGCGACAAGGGAACTCCCATCATTCTGGTGCAGGGATACTTCGACAACTACACCAACTAAATCATCTTTTTCTTCTGCAGGGGACGGTATTCGTCCCCTGCATTGGAGTAAATTTTCCTCGAATTACGACTTGACACAGGCCAACCCCTATGCTATAATCTCCCGCGGCCTGCCGGGAACGCCCCGGCATCGGCCTTTCTTTATGTAAAAAAGGAGACGATTCTTATGGACAAGCTACAGGCAAATATGACCTATATCGACAGAAATTCCGACCTTGGTGTTTCTGTTTCTTCTGTGCTTTCCAACCCTGGTATTCGTGCCCTCAATATTCCCAATTACACCGTTTTTCCCGGCTTTTGTGATGTGCATGTGCATTTCCGTGAGCCGGGTTTTTCTTATAAAGAGACCATGGTTTCCGGCTCCCGGGCCTCTGCCCGGGGCGGCTACACCGCTGTTTGCACCATGCCAAACCTGAATCCGGTGCCGGATTCCGTGGAGAATCTGGCGCAGCAACTGCGGCTGATCGAAGACGGTGCCTGTATCCATGTGTACCCTTACGGCGCCATTACCGTAGGTGAAAAAGGCGAAGAATTGGCCGATTTGGAGGGCATGGCTCCCAATGTGATCGCCTTCTCCGATGACGGCCGGGGCGTGCAAAAGGATGATATGATGCGCGCAGCCATGAAAAAGGCCAAGGAATTAGGCAAAATGATCGTAGCCCACTGCGAGGTCAACGAGCTTCTGCGAGGTGGCTATATCCACGATGGTGAATATTCCGCAGCCCACGGCCACCGGGGCATCTGCTCGGAAAGCGAATGGGCGCAGATCCAGCGGGATCTGGAATTGGTGGAAGAGATCGGCTGCAGCTACCATGTGTGCCACATCTCCACAAAGGAAAGTGTGGATATCATCCGCAAAGCCAAGGCCCGGGGCGTGAATGTCACCTGCGAGACCGGCCCCCATTACCTGGTGATGGACGACAGCTTCCTGCAGGAAGATGGCCGTTTTAAAATGAATCCCCCTCTGCGGAGCCGGGAGGACCGGGACGCGTTGATCGCAGGCATTCAGGACGGCACCATCGATATGATCGCCACCGACCACGCTCCCCACTCCGCAGAGGAAAAAGCAAAGGGCCTGGAAAAGAGCGCCTTCGGCGTGGTAGGCATCGAGACTGCCTTCCCCATCTGCTACACCTATCTGGTAAAAACCGGCATCATCACCATGGAACGGCTTTTGCAGCTTTTGGTAACCAATCCCCGGCAGCGTTTTGGTCTGCCGCTGGGCAAGGATTTCAGCCTTTGGGATCTGGATGCAGCGTATATCATCGACCCCCAGGATTTTCTTTCCATGGGCAAAGCAACGCCTTTCCAGGGTTGGAAAGTGCAGGGCAAATGCATGCTGACTGTGTGCGACGGTAAAATCGTTTACCGGGCAGAATAAATAAATTATACTTTCGGAGGTTTTATATATATGGCAAAGAGAACTGACATTAAGAAGATTTTGATCATCGGCTCCGGCCCCATCGTCATTGGCCAGGCCGCCGAATTCGACTACGCCGGCACCCAGGCCTGCCTGGCTTTGAAAGAAGAAGGCTACGAGGTGGTACTGTGCAACTCCAACCCCGCCACCATCATGACCGATACCGTCATCGCCGACAAGGTGTACATGGAACCGCTGACTCTGGAATATATCGCCAAGATCATTCGCTATGAGCGTCCCGACGCCATCGTTCCCGGCATCGGCGGACAGACCGGTCTGAACCTGGCCATGCAGTTGGAGAAGAAAGGCATTTTGAAGGAATGCCGCGTCAAGCTGCTGGGCACTTCCTCCGCCTCCATTGAGCGCGCCGAAGACCGGGAGCTGTTTAAGGAAATGTGCCAATCCATCGGCGAGCCCGTCATCCCCTCTGAGATCACCTACTCCATCGAGGAAGCCAAGGAAGCTGCCCGCCGTATCGGCTATCCCGTGGTGCTGCGCCCCGCCTTTACCCTGGGCGGCACCGGCGGCGGTTTCGCATACTCCGAAGAAGAGCTGATCGACGTGGGTCTGAATGCCTTTAAGCTGTCACCTGTCCATCAGGTGCTGATCGAGAAATCTGTCAAGGGTTATAAAGAGATCGAGTTCGAAGTCATGCGCGACAGCAACGACCATGCTATCACCATCTGCGGCATGGAAAACATCGATCCTGTAGGCGTCCACACCGGCGACAGTTTGGTGGTGGCTCCCATCATGACCCTTTCCGACCATGATAAGAAAATGCTCAACGATTCCGCCATCAAGATCATCCGGGAGCTGAAGATCGAAGGCGGCTGCAATGTGCAGTTTGCGCTGCATCCCACCACCTCCGAATACTACCTCATCGAGGTCAACCCCAGAGTTTCCCGTTCCTCTGCCCTGGCCTCCAAGGCTTCCGGCTACCCCATCGCCCGTGTCACCGCCAAGATCGCCGTGGGCATGGCCCTGGAAGACATTAAGATCGCCAATACCAACGCAGCTTTCGAGCCGGATCTGGATTATGTCATCGCTAAGCTGCCCCGTTTCCCCTTTGACAAGTTCGCCTCCGCCACCAACCAGCTGGGCACCCAGATGAAGGCCACCGGCGAAGTCATGGGCATCGGTTCCAATCTGGAAGAATGCCTTTTGAAGTCCGTCCGTTCCCTGGAGATTGGCGCCTGCCATTTCCACCTGGCCAAGTTCGATGGCAAGACCACTGAGGAGCTTTACGAATATATCCACGAATTCCGGGATGACAACATTTTCGCCATTGCCGAGCTGATGCGCCGGGGCGAAACCGTGGAAAAGCTCCACGATATCACCAAGATCACCGCTTATTTCCTGGAGGCCGTCCGCAATATCGTGGAAATGGAGCGCAAGGTGGCCGCTTCCCGTGATATGGGTACCTTCAAAGCCGCCAAGACCATGGGCTTCAGCGATAAGTTCATCGCCAAGCTGTGGGGCTGCAAGGAGATCGAAGTTTATAACCTGCGTAAGGAAAACAACATCTTCCCCGTGTTCAAGATGGTAGACACCTGCCATACCGGCGCCTATATCCCCTATTTCTACTCCTCCTACCAGGGCCAGAACGCCAGCGTTCTGACCAACAAGAAGAAGATCGTGGTGCTGGGCGCAGGCCCCATCCGTATCGGCCAGGGCGTGGAGTTCGACTATTCCACCGTCCATGCGGTTATGACCATCAAGAATGCCGGTTACGAGGCCATTATCATCAATAACAACCCCGAAACCGTTTCCACCGACTACACCACCGCCGACAAGCTGTACTTCGAGCCTCTGACCACCGAAGATGTGATGAACATCATCGAATTTGAGAAGCCCGACGGTGTCATCGCTTCCCTGGGCGGTCAGACCGCCATCAATTTGGCTCAGCCTCTGCATGACCGGGGCGTCAAGATCATCGGCACCGACTGCGCCGCCATCGACAAGGCCGAAGACCGCAATGCTTTTGAAAATCTGCTGAACGAGCTGAACATCCCCCGGGCCAAGGGCCAGGCTGTGACCAAGATCGAAGACGGCATTGCTGCCGCCCGTGAGATCGGCTATCCTGTGCTGGTGCGTCCCTCCTTCGTGCTGGGCGGCCGGGCTATGCAGATCGTTGCCAACGAGGAGCAGCTGCGCCACTACCTGCGCACCGCCGTTGAGATCGACGAGGACAAGCCTGTTCTGGTTGACAAGTATATCGAAGGCCGCGAAGTGGAGATCGACGCCATCTGTGACGGCCGGGATGTGTTCGTCCCCGGCATCATGGAGCTGGTAGAGCGCACCGGTGTCCACTCCGGCGACTCCATTTCCGTGTATCCCTCCTTCTCCATTTCCAACAAGGTCAAGGGCATCATTCTGCAGTATGCCAAGAAGCTGGGTCTGGGCATTGGCATCGTTGGTCTGTTCAATATCCAGTTCATTGTGGACAAGGATGACAATGTGTTCATCATCGAGGTCAACCCCCGTTCCTCCCGTACCGTTCCTTTCCTCTCCAAATCCACCGGCTACTCCCTGGCGGATATCGCCACCGAGGTCATCCTGGGCAAGAGCCTGAAGGAGCAGGGCATCTTCGACATCTATCCAGATGAGAAGGACCGCTTCTATGTCAAGGCCCCCGTGTTCTCCTTCAATAAGATTCGCGGCCTGGATGCCTACCTGAGCCCCGAAATGAAGTCCACCGGCGAAGCCATCGGCTACGACCGCAGCATGACCCGCGCGGTCTACAAAGCGCTGCAGGCTTCCGGTATGCATCTGCAGAACTACGGCACCGTGCTAGCCACCATCGCCGACAAGGACAAGGAAGAGGCTCTGCCTTTGATCCGCCGTTTCTACCAGCTGGGCTTCAACATCGAAGCCACCAGCGGCACCGCCAGGTTCCTGAAGGAAAACGGCATCCGCACCCATATGCTGACCAAGATCAGCGACGGCAGCGAGGAGATACCCAATGCTCTGCGGCAGGGTCACATCGCTTATGTGATCAACACCCGCGATCCCGGCGCCAATGCCGCCGACGGCTTTGAGATCCGTAAGATCGCCACCGAGTACAATGTCACCATGTTCACCGCCCTGGATACCGTGAAGGTACTGCTGGACGTGCTGGAAGAGACCACGCTGACGATTTCTACGATTGACGCTTAAAAAGCTTCTCCTTGAGGAGAAGCTGTCACCATAGGTGACTGCTGTGGTGTAGGATGCGCAGCATCCGTTATCTGCTAAAACGCCCCTTCGGGGCTACACCTCATCCGTCAGCCCTTACGGGCTGCCACCTTCCCCTCAAGGGGAAGGCTTTGGGCTGCACCACCCACAAAATCCTATGGATTTTGTGTCATCCCGAGTGACCGAATGGGAGCCGAGGGATCCGCGTTCCCCTTTTCATTTTGATTACGGATCCTTCGACTCGCTTCGCTCGCTCAGGATGACAGGATTGGAGGTTCAAATGAAAAGGTTGTCAATCCCCACGTGGTTACAAATCATTTATTGCATTTGCTGCATGATTGTTGTGCTCGTCATGAACTTGTACACGGTCTGCTATGATACGGCAATGGGCGACACCCTATTTATGATAGGTGGAATTATAAATTTTCTATGCGCACTGAGCCCCATCGGCATTGTCAGTGGTGTTTGGAATCTCTTCAGGTATACTTCCCAAAAGAAGTGTGGCGAAGTAAATCGAAAACTGTTGGCTTGGGTAATCGTTGGACCTATCCTAACAACGCTCCTGTGGGTTTCTTCGATATGTGCCTTCGTTTATTATAGTGGTGGCGTTTAAACAAAGCATTTACGGGCGATTCGTGAATCGTCCCTACGAAAAGCGGCGGGGGGTCGCTCCCGCCGCTGCGCAGGATTGTACTTACGACGGAGGGCAATATGAGAATCTGCAAACTGCTGGACACACTACAAAGTGAATATCAACAGAATACCACTTTCCGAAAAAATGGTACACTTTTATTGAGCCCCGGCAGAATACCTAAGGCCAAACATCTTCTTTTCCCGGGTCTGCCCTATGAGACGATCGATGAACTTTTGGTTTCCGAATATAAGTATCCATTCCCGAAACAATACAGAGAATTGCTGCATCATTATAATGGGGCCAATCTGTTTATGTTCCGAATTCAAAAAGGCAAATTGGAATTTGCAAGCACTAATCTAATCATATTCGGTCTACCCCGCACAAAACCATTTGGACGGCCCGCTGACATGGAAGAACCTTACGATGTTAGAATTGAGGACCTGGGACGGCACAAGGACATACCGGACACATGGCTCAAATGCGGCTGTTATAAATCCGCCTTTGTATTTGGTGATCCTGCCGATCTATTTATCGATACCCAAACAGAACAGGTTTTTGCCTGCATGAGAAATGACAGCAAAGTTCTGGAACAGTGGAAAACATTGGACGCTTGCTTAAGTAATATTTTTGAGTGCGTATCTCAATACGAAGAAGTGCTCATTGTACAATGACACTTCCGCGGCGGGAGCAAGCCCGCGCCCTACATAAAATCCCCCAAGAAGGAGGAAAACAATGAAACAAAGCATTTTCACCATCGTACGCAACAAAGCGCTCACCGATGTGGTATACAAGATGGTGCTGGAGGGCGATACCTCCGCCATCACAAACTGCGGTCAGTTCGTAGACCTGCGGCTGCCCGAAAAGTATCTGCGCCGGCCTATTTCCGTCTGCGACTATGACGAAAAAACCCTGACCCTTATTTATAAGGTTGTGGGCAGCGGTACAGAGATTATGTCAACCTTAGAGGTCGGCGCCAAGCTGGATGTGCTGACAGGCCTGGGCAACGGCTATGACACTTCCCTCTCCGGCGACCGCCCGCTACTGGTGGGTGGCGGCGTTGGCGTGCCCCCCATGTATAACCTGTGCAAGAAGCTGATCCAGCAAGGCAAACACCCGCAAGTGGTGCTGGGCTTCAATGTGGCAAGCGAGATCTTCCTGGCGGAAGAATTTAAGGCGCTGGGCGCTGAGGTGCATATCGCCACCGCCGACGGCAGTGTGGGCACCCAGGGTTTTGTCACCGATGTGATCAAAAACCTGGAGTATACCTATTTCTACTCCTGTGGCCCCATGCCCATGTTCAAGGCCATGGAGAATGTAATGGCCACCTCCGGTCAGTACTCCTTTGAGGAACGGATGGGCTGCGGCTTCGGCGCCTGCATGGGCTGCACCATTCAGACAAAGAGCGGCTATAAGAGAGTCTGCAAGGACGGTCCCGTATTTTTCCGTGAGGAGGTATTCGGATGAGCATGAAAGTAAACTTATGCGGCATCGAGATGGATAATCCCATCATCCCTGCCTCCGGCACCTTCGGCTTCGGCAAGGAGTTTGCCGAGCTGTATGACATCAATATTTTGGGCACCTTCTCCTTCAAGGGCACCACTTTGGACGCCCGCTTCGGCAACCCCACCCCCAGAATCGCCGAATTCGACGGTGGTATGCTGAATGCTGTGGGTCTGCAGAATCCCGGTGTGGATCATGTCATCGCCCACGAGTTGCCCGAAATGAAGAAGTTCTTCCATAAGCCCGTTATGGCCAATGTTTCCGGCTTCTCCATCGAACAGTATGTAAAGACCTGTGAGCGCTTGGACAAGGAAGATCAGGTAGGCTGGCTGGAAGTAAATATTTCCTGCCCCAATGTCCACGGCGGAGGCATGAGCTTCGGCACCGACCCCGCCATGGCCAAGGAAGTGACCCAGGCGGTGAAGGCCGTCACCACCAAGCCCGTCATCGTCAAGCTCAGCCCCAATGTCACCGATATTTGCGCCATCGCCAAGGCCTGCGAAGAAGGCGGCGCCGATGCTGTGAGCCTCATTAACACGGTGCTGGGTATGCGGATCGATCTGAACAAGAAAAAGCCCATCATCGCCAACAAGACCGGCGGCATGAGTGGCCCTGCCCTGCTGCCTTTGGCTGTCAGAATGGTGTATCAGGTATATGAAGCTGTCAATATTCCCATCGTGGGCATGGGCGGCGTCAGCAAGGCCGAAGATGTGATCGAGCTGATGCTGGCCGGCGCCACCGCTGTGGAAGTAGGCGCTGCCAACCTGGTGGATCCCTTTGCCTGCAAGCGGATCATCGAGGATCTGCCCGGCGTGATGCAAAAGTATAGAATTGAAAACTTAACAGATATTATTGGAGGTGCCCACTAATGGGAAAAGACGTAATCGTAGCCTGTGACTTTGCTTCTGCCGAAGCAACCTTTGCATTCCTGGATAAGTTTAATGGTTGCAGCCGCAAGCCCTTCGTGAAGATCGGCATGGAGCTGTACTACGCGGAAGGTCCCGCCATTGTGCGTGAGATCAAGGCCCGGGGCCACAAGATCTTCCTGGATCTGAAGCTGCATGATATCCCCAACACCGTCAAAAAGGCCATGGCCGTTCTCAGCCGCCTGGATGTGGACATCACCAACCTCCACGCTGCCGGCACCAAAAACATGATGAAGGCCGCCCTGGAGGGTTTGACCCGTCCCGACGGCAGCCGTCCTCTGCTGATCGCCGTGACCCAGCTGACCTCCACTGACCAGGAGAGTATGGAGAACGATCTGATGATCCACGCGCCCATCGACGAGGTAGTCATGCACTACGCCCAGTGCGCTTCCGAATCCGGTCTGGACGGCATCGTCTGCTCTCCCCTGGAAGCCGGCAAGGTCCATGATAAGTGCGGCAAGAACTTCCTGACCATCACCCCCGGCGTCCGCTTTGCTGACGGCGATGTGGGCGACCAGAAGCGGGTCATGACCCCCGCCGCCGCTAAGGAAATCGGTTCCGACTACATTGTGGTGGGCCGTCCCATTACCGCCGCCGCCGATCCTGTGGCTGCTTACGAGCGTTGCGTGGCTGAATTCTGTGACTAAACACAAATGGGTTTGTAAGGGCCGTCCAGCGGGCCGATCTTTATAGACCGCAGAAAGGATTGAACAACTATGTTTACCCCTGATGAAATTATGCAGCTGATCCAAAGTTTAATCTGGCTGCTGGCCGGTGTAGGTATTTTCATCGTCGGTATGAACTTTCTAAGCGATGCATTGGAAAAAAGCGCCGGTAACGGTATGAAACGGTTACTGGGCAAGATCGTCAGCAACCGGATTTTCGGTGTTGGCGTGGGCGCCGGTGTAACGGCCCTTGTCCAAAGTTCCTCCGCCACTTCCGTTATGGTCATCGGCCTGGTCAACGCTGGCGTGATGACCTTGGTGCAAGCCACTTCCATCATTATGGGCGCAAACATCGGCACCACCATCACCGGTGTGCTGGTGGCTCTGAAGAATGACTACTTCAATATGGTCATGTACTTCCTGGCCTTTGCCGGCGTCATGATGGGCTTTATGAAAAAAGAAAAAGTCAAACTGGCAGGCCTGCTGTGCAGCGGCCTGGGTCTGATCTTCGTGGGTCTGGAGATCATGAGCAGCGACCAGGCCTTCGGCAATGCCCTGATCAAGGAAATGTTTACAGGTATTTTCAGCGTCATCGACTTCCCCCTGCTGCTGATCCTGGTGGGCGTGATCTTCACCGCGCTGATCCAGAGCTCCTCCGCCGCCACCGGCGTTGTGATCACCATGGTGGGTACCGGCGTAATGGGGCTGGATCTGGCGCTGTTCATTGTGCTGGGCGCTAACATTGGTACCTGCGTCACCGCGCTGCTGGCCTGCGCCGGCGCCAATGCCAATTCCAAGCGGGTTGCGCTGATCCACTTCACCTTCAATGTGATCGGCACGGCGCTGTTCACCGCCATTATTTGGATCTTCCGCCAGCCCACCGTCGATCTGCTCACCGCCATTTTCCCCGGCAGCGACCAGATGTCCCTGCAGATGCGTGTGTCTGTCTTCCATGTGATCTTCAATGTGACCACCACGCTCCTGCTGCTGCCCTTTGTGAATCAACTTGTGCATTTCTCCAAGGCTGTCATCCCGGAAAAGGAAACCGCCGAAAAGGGCCATGCCCTGCGTTTTGTGGATGATCACATGCTGGCCATGCCCTCTGTTGCCATGGCTCAGGTCAAACAGGAGATCGAGTATATGCTTTCCCTGGCAGCAGAAAACACCCGGCTGTCACTTTCCGCCCTGCAGACCGGCTCTGCGGACGGCAACCGGATCACCGAAAACGAAGAGATCATCGACTTCACCAACGGCGCGCTGACCACCTTCCTGATCAAGCTGTCCTCTCAGATCAGCGCCAGCGACGAAGCCACCATCGGCGCTTACTTCCACGTACTCAATGACCTGGAACGCATCGGCGACCATGCAGTGAATTTCTATGACATTGCCCAGGAAATGCGGCAAAAAGAGCTTGTCTACTCCGACGAGGCAAAGAGCGAGCTGCAGAGTATGTGTGACGCTGTGCTTTCTATGTTTGCCGTGGCCAGGACCGCTTTTGAGAATCAGAATTTCGGCTGTCTTCCGGAGCTGACCCGGTACGAAGATCAAGTAGACGAAATGAAAAAGTCCCTCACTGCCAAGCATTACGCCCGTCTGTCCGAGGGTAGCTGCAGTGTGACCCACAGTCCCTACTACACCTCTACCGTTATGGGCCTGGAGCGCGTGGCTGACCACTTGGTAAATGTGGGTTACTCCATCCAGAACCCCACCGGCTCCCAGAAGGAGCATCTGTAAGAGCATTTTGTAGGGCGGGGGCTCGCTCCCGCCGCTACCGCACCTAAATATTTGTTAAGAGTGAACTAACATGGATATCGTCAAATTCAAAACCGTACTTGCTGACAATGTTATCGCTCCCATGATCCAATTCATGGAGGAATGGAGCGATGATTGTGAATTCACAAAAAAAGATGTTCAAAAGTGCGAAAAAATACTAACCAAATATTTGGACTCTCTGGCTTCTCTGTCTGCACCTTCCGATAAAGACATTATGAAGTGTGTAAAAAAGGCCGTTCTTGCACTGAACAAACTGAATGAGAAGACCGATTATGCTCTGCTGGAAACCGAAGAACGCCAAAACATCTGGGAGTTGATCCAAACCAGTGCTGTGGAATGCGGTCTGCAGGATCCTGCAGATGATATCACAGAAGAATGGCGAGAATGGTAAAGTGATTACATAAACGACGGGAACAAACCCCCGCCCTACGATATTTCAATAAGGAGAATAAACATGGAAGCTTACAAAAGAGAATTTATTGAGTTCCTGCAGAGCGCAGGTGTACTGAAGTTTGGCGATTTTACCGCCAAGTCCGGCCGCAAGATCCCCTATTTCGTCAATGCCGGCATGATCAAGACCGGCGATCAGATCACCCGTATGGGCGAATTCTATGCCAAGGCTTATATGGACAAGCTGGGCAAGAAGAACACCGTGCTTTACGGTCCTGCCTACAAGGGCATTTCCCTTTCCATTTCCGCCGCCGTGGCGCTGAGCAAGAACGGCCTGAACCTGCCCTTCTTCTTCAACCGCAAAGAAGTGAAGGATCACGGCGAGGGCGGCACCTTTGTCGGCTATGTACCCCAGGCTGGCGAAGAGATCGTCATCATCGAGGATGTGATCACCGCCGGCACCGCCATCCGGGAGAGCATGGAGATCCTTTCCCACCTGGAAGGCACCAAGGTGGTCGCCACCTTCATTATGGTGGACCGTAAGGAAAAGGGTCAGACCGAGAAGGGCGCCATGCAGGAGATTGAGGAGCAGTTTGGTTTCCCCATCTACTCCGTCATTGATGTGTATGATATCATCGAATACCTCAGCGAGGATCCCGCCAACGAGGAAAATGTCACCCGGATCAAGAATTACCTGGCTGTAAACGGAGCGAAGTAATATGAGAAGCCTGATTTCCATTTTGGATTTCTCCGTGGAGGAACTGGCGCAGCTGATTGCCACCGCAGAGGATATCGCTGAAAATCCCGAAAAATATCAAGATGCCTGCGCCCACAAGACCTTGGCTACACTGTTCTTCGAGCCCTCCACCCGTACCCGTCTCAGCTTTGAGGCCGCCATGTTGGAGCTGGGCGGCAATGTGCTGGGCTTCAGCGAGGCCGGTTCTTCCTCTGCTGCCAAGGGTGAAAGCGTAGCCGACACCGCCAAAACGGTGAGCAACTACGCCAACATCATTGCTATGCGCCACCCCAAGGAGGGTGCGCCCTTCGTAGCCAGCCAGGCTGCCGCCATTCCTGTCATCAATGCCGGTGACGGCGGTCATCAGCACCCCACCCAGACCCTGGCAGACCTGCTGACCATCCACCGGGAGATGGGGCGGATGAACGATTTGGTGATTGGCCTGTGCGGTGATCTGAAATACGGCCGCACCGTCCATTCTCTGATTGAAGCCATGAGCCGCTATGAAAACATCCGGTTCGTGCTGATCTCTCCCAAGGAACTGATGCTGCCGGACTACGTCCGCATCGGCATTTTGGATAAGCATCGCATCCCATACACCGAAGTCACTTCTCTGGAAGACGCCATTCCGGAGCTGGATATTCTGTACATGACCCGCATTCAGCGGGAACGCTTTGATGACCCCGCCGAATATGAGAGACTGAAGGACAGCTATGTGCTGACTGTGGAAAAAATGGCCCACGCCAAAGCCGATATGGCAGTGCTGCATCCTTTGCCTCGGGTCAATGAGATCTCCGTCAAGGTGGATGACGATCCCAGAGCTGCCTATTTCCGCCAGACCCTCAACGGTAAGTATATGCGGATGGCGCTGATTTTGAAGCTGCTGGAAGAGTCCAAGCGTGATCCCATCCGGCAGCCCGTGAATACCGATGGCTGGGTATACCACAAGGTTTGCCGCAATCCCAAGTGCATCTGTCAGACCGAGCAAGAACTGCCCATGGCCGCAGAGCTGACCGAAGGCGTTTGGCGCTGTGTCTATTGCGAAAAAGAAGCCAATTGACAGGACCTTTTGCAGGGGCGGATCATTCCGCCCCTGTATTTTATCTTGGGTGCGTTGACAGAAAATCCGGCGGATGTTATGATAGAAAAAAACGCAAAGGAAGCGATCCAATTGGGTAAATGCAAAGAGTTTCTCCAGCGAAAAGACATTGTTTTCTCCGGTAAACGCTACGGCATCGACGCGCTGGGCGCCATGGCCCAGGGCTTGTTCTGCACGCTGCTGGTAGGTACCATTCTCAACACCATTGGTCAACAGTTCCACATTGGTTTTTTGACCCAAATCGTAGCCACCATCAACGGTACGGACTACACCATCGGCGGTCTTGCCTCGGCCATGGTGGGGCCTGCCATTGCCATTGCCATCGGTTACGCCCTGCACTGTCCCCCGCTGGTTCTGTTTTCCCTGATTCCCGTGGGCTTTGCCGCCAATGCCATCGGCGGCGCAGGCGGCCCTTTGGCAGTATATGTGATCGCCATTATTGCTTCGGAATGCGGCAAGCTGGTATCCAAGGAAACCAAGGTAGATATTTTGGTGACTCCCATCGTTACTATTTTGGTGGGCATCGGTCTTTCCTGGCTGATTGCCGGGCCCATCGGCATGGCCGCCGGTGCAGTCGGTAACGCCGTCAAATGGGCCACTACCAAGCAGCCCTTCCTGATGGGCATTCTGGTTTCCGCCATCATCGGCATTGCGCTGACACTTCCCATATCCTCCGCCGCCATTTGCGCCGCGCTGAGCTTGACCGGTTTGGCCGGCGGCGCGGCGGTGGCCGGTTGCTGCGCCCAAATGGTAGGCTTCGCAGTGATGAGCTTCCGGGAGAATCGCTGGGGCGGATTGGTGGCCCAGGGCATCGGCACCAGCATGCTGCAGATGCCCAATATCGTGAAAAATCCCCGGATCTGGATCCCGCCGATTCTGGCTTCCATCATCACCGGCCCGCTGGCTACCTGCCTGTTTAAGCTGGAAATGAACGGCGCGCCGGTATCTGCCGGCATGGGTACCTGCGGATTTGTAGGACAGATCGGCGTATATACCGGCTGGGTCAATGATATGGCCGGCGGTGTCAAGGCTGCCATCACCGCCATGGATTGGATCGGTCTGGCGCTGATCTGTTTCATCCTGCCTGCCGTTTTAAGCTGGCTGTTCTGTTTGATCCTGCGCAAATGGGGTTGGATCAAAGACGGCGATTTGAAACTGGATGTATAATACATAACCAAGTGCCCCCTGTCAGCAGACAGGGGGCACTTTACTATCGGTTCTGCGGTCATATTTCTATTAGCTTCGGAAAAAAGCTATCCCGCGGTTTTAGCCTTGATACTTAGGCTCGCAAGTCAGGTTTACACCCAAACGCTTGAAGGTATTCTCGTCCACGGAAGACAGCACCACCGTGGAATGGACATCGCAGCCGCGGAGCTTGTGAAGCTGCGCCATGGCCATCTGCGCCATAGGATTGGTGGCAGCGCAGATAGAAAGGGCGATGAGGGTCTCATCAGAGTGAAGACGGGGATTCCGGTTGCCTAAATGGTCCACCTTCAAATGGGTAATGGGATCGAGAACCACAGGAGAGATCAGGTGCAGCTCATCCGGCAGGCCTGCCAGCTTTTTCAGCGCATTCAGCAGCAGAGCCGATACGGCGCCCAGCAGATCGGAAGTGCGGCCGGTAACGATGGTACCGTCCGGCAGTTCCATAGCGGCAGCAGGGGCCTCCGTTTCCGCTTCCCGGTCCAGCGCAGGCTGCACCACCCGGCGGATAGCGGGCTCCGCGCCCACCTTGCGCATCAGCAGATCCAGCTTTCGCACCGTCTCATCGCTGCCCTTGCCCTGCTTTTGGTCGCACAGAGCGGCATAGTACCGACGGACGATCTCCTGGCAGGCAGCTTCCTTGGCGGCATTCTGGTCAACGATGCAATTGCCCACCATATTGACGCCCATATCTGTAGGAGACTTATAGGGGCACTGGCCCAGGATCTTCTCAAACATGGCCACCAGCACCGGGAATGCCGCCACATCACGGTTATAATTGACGGTGGTAATGCCGTAGGCCTCATAATGGAAAGGATCGATCATGTTCACATCGGAAAGATCGGCGGTAGCGGCTTCGTAGGCCAGATTTACCGGGTGATTCAGCGTCAAATTCCACACCGGGAAGGTCTCGAACTTGGCATAGCCCGCCTTCACGCCCCGCTTATGCTCATGGTACAGTTGGCTCAGGCAGGTGGCCAATTTGCCGCTGCCAGGACCGGGGGCAGTAATGACCACCAATTCCCGGCTGGTTTCGATATAATCATTTTTGCCGAAACCATCTTCGCTGACGGCATGGGCGGTATCCGACGGATAGCCGGCAATATCATAGTGGTGATACACCCGGATGCCCATCGTCTCCAACCTGGCCCGAAAAGCCTTGGCAATGGCCTGGTCGTGGTAACGGGTCAGTACCACGCTGGATACATAAAGGCCAAAGTCCCGGAATACGCCGATCAGGCGGATCACATCCCGGTCATAAGTGATGCCCAGGTCGCCCCGGATCTTATTCTTTTCAATATCATCGGCATTGATGACAATGACCACTTCCACCTGTTCTTTCATCTGCAGCAGCATCCGCAGCTTGGAATCCGGCTGAAAACCCGGCAGCACTCTGGCGGCGTGATTATCATCGTACAGCTTGCCGCCAAACTCCAGATACAGTTTGCCGCCAAACTGAGAGATCCGTTCGCGGATATGCGCGGATTGGGTACGCAGGTATTGCTCGTTATCAAAAGCCAACTTAGACATACATACGCCTCTTTTCACAAAACTACCTTTTATTTTACACGATATCCGCCACAAAAGCAAGGCAAATTCCACCGGTTTGCAAAATTTTCAAGCCGGCATGGTCTTCACTGACTGTATCTGTCGGAATTCATTCCAAAATTTTCTTGTCGCTTTTTATTTTCCTTGTATTTTCCGTTTGTTTGTGCTATAATGACAAAAATCTTTAGGAGGTGTTTTCCTTGGAATTTTCCGTTAATCATCCGATAATCTTCGTTTTGGTCGGCGTGATCGTAGCCGTGGTACTGGGCCAATCGGTGTATTTTCTGCTGAAAGCCCTGCGCCGCAGCAAGCAGTTGGGCATGGACCAAACCAAGATCAAGAAGACCATTCGCACCGCCGCCATTTTCACCATTGCGCCGGCGGTAGCCATCGTCATCAGCGTCATCACCCTCAGCAAAAAGCTGGGCGTTGCCCTGCCCTGGCTGCGGCTTTCCGTTGTGGGTTCCATGAGCTATGAGACCATCGCCGCCACCAACGCCCTGCAGGCCATGGGTCAAAGTCTGGGTTCCAGCACCGCGCTGAGTGCGCAGCAGTATGTGAATGTGCTGCTGGTTATGACCATTTCCATCCTGGTCGGTATTTGGCTGGTGCCGGTGGTCAGTAAAAAGCTGCAAAGCGGCATGGCTACCCTGGGCAAGCGGGATGCCAAATGGGCCGATATTTTCCAGAATTCCCTGTTCATCGGCATGATCTCCGCCTTCCTGGGCTTCGTCTTCTGCAATATGTACATGCTGTGGACTCCCAGCGCCCGTTTCCTGACGGAAACCGTGGTGGAAAACGGGGTGGAAGTGGAAAAGCAGATCGCCGTTCCCGCTACCTACGGTTTGGTACCCGTATGCGTCATGATCGTATCCGCCCTGGTGATGGTGATCTGCGGTCTGCTGATGAAAAAACCCAAGCTGAAGTGGCTCAGCGAGTACGCCCTGCCTATCTCCCTGGTGCTGGGCATGGCCGCCGCCATTCCACTGACCGCATGGTTGAGCTAAGGAGGTGCCCACTATGAAAAAGAATTTGAGCTATATGGATTCGGTTCACCGCGACGGTACCATTTGGAATCTGAGCGTTATGGCCTTGCTGCTGGCGTTCCCCGTAACCGTCGCCATCTTCTTCGGCGTTATGCCGGATTGGGCTGCGCTGCTTAGCGGTCTCATCGCCACCGCGCCCCTTTACTGGGTGGTAGGCGTTATCGAGACTGTCACCTTTGTGCCCATGCTTGGCGCCGGCGGCTCCTACCTCAGCTTCGTCACCGGTAATATTTCCAATTTGAAGCTGCCCTGCGCGTTGAATGCCCTGGAGCAAAACGGTGTCAGCGCCAATTCCGAGGAGGGCGAAGTGATCTCCACCATCGCCATCGCCACTTCCTCCATCGTAACTACCCTGATCATTATCATCGGCGTCATCTGCATCGTGCCGCTGACCCCGGTGCTGGAAGCGCCAGTGCTGGAGCCTGCGTTCCAGCAGATCCTGCCTGCTCTGTTTGGCGGTCTGGGCGTGGCCTTTGTCAGCAAAAACTGGAAGATCGCCGTGGCTCCCATCCTGTTGATGCTGATCCTGTTTATCTTTATCCCCGCCCTCAACGAAGGTACCGTTGGCATCATGGTGCCGGTTTCCGCGCTGTTTACCATTGCTGTTGCCCGGATCATGTATAAGCGAGGTGCGCTGTAATGGTAGGATACATTTTTCTGGGGCTGGTTGCAGTATTTTTGGCTGTGATCCTGGTGCGGGCCATGCTGTTCCGTCCTAAAAAGCAGCCGGAAGTCAAGCCCGAGCCCGTTGTCTTTGACGGCGACAAAGCGGTGGATTCCCTGGCCCAGTTGGTCCGGTGCAAAACCGTCTCCTATTCCGACCCTGCGTTGGAGGATGATGCGGAATTTGAAAAGCTGGTGGCATTGCTGCCCCGGCTGTATCCCAAGGTGTTCGAGATCTGCGAATTCCAGCGGCTGCCCGGCCGGGCGCTGCTGCTGCGTTGGCCCGGTAAACGGGACGATGCCCCTTCGGTGATGATGGCCCACTATGATGTGGTGCCGGTCAACGAAGAAAGCTGGCAAAAGCCCCCCTTCGCCGGTATTATCGAAGACGGCGTACTGTGGGGCCGCGGCACTTTGGACACCAAGGGTACACTAAACGGCGCCCTTTCCGCTGCCGACGCGCTGATCCGTCAGGATTTCCAGCCGGAAAACGATCTGTACTTTGCCTTCTCCGGCGGCGAGGAGATCAACGGTCCCGGTGCGGACAACATCGTGCAGTATTTTATAGATAACAAGATCACCCCCGCCCTGGTATTGGACGAGGGTGGCGCGGTGGTGGAAAATGTATTTCCCGGTGTGAAGCAGCCCTGCGGCCTCATCGGCATTGGCGAAAAGGGCCTGCTGAACGCCCAGTTCCGCACGCTGTCCACCGGCGGCCACGCATCTTCCCCCAAGCCCCATACGCCGGTTGGCATCCTTTCCAGGGCATGTACCCGGGTTGAGGGCAAGCCCTTCAAAATGCACATCACCAAGCCGGCAGCAGAGATGTTTGACACGCTGGGCCGCCACTCCACCTTCCTTTACCGGCTGATCTTCGCCAATCTGTGGTGCTTCGGCTGGGTACTGGATGTGCTGGGAAGAACCTCCGGCGGTGAAATGAACGCTCTGCTGCGCACCACCGTGGCCTTTACCCAGATGGAAGGCAGCTCCGCCCGGAATGTAATTCCGCCGGAAGCCAAAATGGTGGCCAACATGCGGCTGAATCCCGATGACAGCGTAGCTTCTGCCCTGGCCTATCTAAAGCAGACCGTGAAGGATGACGCCGTAGAGATCACCGCCTTGGAGCATTTTGAGCCCAGCCGCATTTCCCAAACCGATTGTGACGCCTGGGACAAGGTGGCCTCTACCGTAGCGGAAACCTGGCCCGGCTGTCTGGTCTCGCCCTACCTGATGGTGCAATGCTCCGACTCCAGGCACTATGGCCGGATCTCCGATAAGGTATACCGCTTCTGCGCCATGGCGCTGTCCGGCGAGGAACGGGCCACCATCCACGGCCACAATGAGCGCATCCCCGTTGCTACCATCCACAAAACCGTGGAATTCTATATCCGCTTACTGCAAAAGTGCTGATTTTTCATCCCCCGGCTTCAAAACCGGGGGATATTCTTATATACTGCTTGCATTTTGTCATTTTTTGTGGTAGTATGTTAAAAGTGATTTTATGACTTTTTATGAGGAGAATCCCCGTATGCACATTCAAACCGCTGCCCATGCCTTTCAAACCAACGGCAACGCCACCCATTGGCAGGAATTTGGCCAGGGTCACATCAACCAAACCTTGAAAGTTACCACCGACACCGGTGCGGAATATATTTTACAGCGCATCAATCAGTACGTATTTCACAATCCTACGCAGCTCATGGAAAATGCCTGCGCCATTACCGATTTCCTGCGTTCCAAGGATCCCGATCCCCGTCATACCCTCCACTTTATCCCCGCCAAGAACGGTATGGGATATTTCCGGGACGGCAACGGCGAATTTTGGCGGATGTACGAGTTTGTAGACGGTCTTTCCCTGGATGTTCCTGAATCCGAAGAGGATCTGTACCAAAGCGCATTGGCTTTCGGCCGTTTCCAAATGCTGCTGTCCGACTTTCCTGCGGAGTCTTTATACGATACCATTCCCAATTTCCACAACACGGAAGACCGCTTCCGTCTGTTGCGGGCATCCGTAGAAAAAGATGCCTGCGGCCGTTTGAAAAATGTGGCGCCGGAATTGGAGTATCTGCTGAACCACGAAGAATTGGCCTGTACCCTGCAGCGTATGCGGGAAAGCGGCCTGCTTCCTCTGCGGGTGACCCACAACGACACCAAGCTGAACAATGTTCTGCTGGACTGCAATACCCGCAAGCCGCTGTGTGTGCTGGACCTGGACACCGTTATGCCCGGCCTCAGCCTTTATGATTTCGGTGACTCCATCCGTTTCGGCGCCTCCGTCGGCGGTGAAGCGGGCCAGGACACCTATCTGGATCTGCATCTTTTCCGGATTTACACCGAGGGTTTCCTCTCCGCCGCCACGAATCTGACGGAAAAGGAGATTGAGATGCTGCCCCTGAGCACCTTTGTTATCACCCTGGAGCTGGCAACCCGGTTCCTGAAGGACTATCTGGACGGTGATCTGTACTTCAAAACCGTCCATCCCGAGCAGAATCTGGAACGCGCCCGCACACAGATCAAGCTGGCGGCGGATATGCTGGCAAAGCAAGCGGATATGGCAAAGATCGTTTCCGAGATCCGCTGCGCCGCAATCAAATAACAAACTCGGCACCCGCAGGTGCCGAGTTATTCTTATTGTGTGATTTTTTCCTCGAGCATAATATGCGCATGGTCTATGCCGCAGCCTTCACCTTCCCCATTGGGCGGATCGATGTCCACAACGGCTTCCACGCAGAGCCAAATTTCCTCGTTATACGCGGCAACATAGAAATGATACTCCACATCATAGGATTCCATTTGGTGATTCAGCTTCGTTTCCGCTGCTGCCAGCAACCCAATATCGATCCTGTCCAAATCGCCCAGCGCATATTCTGCATAGAGGATCCGGATCCTTTCGCCGGATGCCGGCAGGACGAGATAATACTCCCCTGCTTCCTCTGCCAGATAGTCCGAAAGTTTCTTTTCCACCATTGGCGCAGTGGTTGGCTGCGTAGTGGGTCGTGTGGCAGGTTGCGTAGTTGATGGGAACGGGTGCTTTGTGGCTGTTTGTGAAGCAAGCTGATATTCGCCACAGGCAGTCATGGCAAACAATACCGTCAGGATGAACAGAAATACTATTGCTCTTTTCATAGAAAAGCTCCTTTCGTCATTTTCATTTTTCCATGAACTCTGCAGCGAATGCCTCCTACGGCAAATCAAAGCAGCGCCTTTGCCAAGCGGCAGGTAACATTGGCGCAGCGCTGGGCCGCAATCGCCTCAAATGTGGGATAATCCATCTGCGCAGAATCATCCGCCTTGTCGGAAATAGCCCGGATGATCACAAAGGGTACGCCGTTGCGATAGGCGGTATGGGCAATGGACGCGCCTTCCATTTCCGCGCATACCGCGCCGGTATCGGCAATGATCCTATCCTTTTGCTCCTTGGCGCAAATAAACTGGTCGCCGCTGGCTACCCGGCCGATCCGGGTATGACCGGGATTTTCCCCTTCGGCAGCAGCGTAAGCGGCGTTCATCAGCTTTTCATCTGCCGGGAAAGCGATGACATCCAGCCCCGGCACCTGGCCAATGGGTCGACCCCAGAAACGCAGGTCGAAATCGTGATGGATGGCATCCCGGCTGATCACCAGATCCGCAATATCCAGATCCGTGCACAGCGATCCGGCGATGCCGGTGTTGACAATGGCTGTAACATCAAAGCAGTCCACCAGAATCTGTGTACACATAGCGGCGTTGATCTTGCCAATGCCGCACTGCACCACCACTACCGGCAGATTTTCCAATGTACCCGCATAGTATTCCATGCCGGCGCGGACGGTTACGGTAACATTCTCCATTTTTGCTTTCAGCGCAGCCACTTCCACATCCATGGCGCCAATGATTCCAAGCTTCATATTGTTCTCCTTACGCCGGGTAGACCAGGCGGTCTTCCGTAATATTTTCCAGCAAAGCTGTATATTTTGCGCCCCAGTAATTGGCCATAGGCAGATTCATGTCCAGATAATTGCCGCAATCCTTAGCCGAAGCGCCGGGCACTTCCCCGCGGAAATCCCGGATGAACCGGAAGCAATCCGTTACCAGCGGCAGCACATCCCGACTGGACAGATCCCCCGCCAACAGCAGATAAAAGCCTGTACGGCAGCCCATGGGGCCAAAATACAGCATTTTTTCTTTCCACTGGGGCTCGTTACGCAAATACGTCGCCGCCAAATGCTCCATGGTGTGCATTTCCGCGGTATTCATCACCGGTTCCTCGTTGGGAGAAGTCAGCCGCAGATCAAAGGTAGTCACGGTTTCGCTGCCAACCTTGTCCTTCCGGGAGACATACACACCCGGCTGGAGCTTGATATGGTCAATGGTAAAGCTTGTAATTTTTTCCATAAGTAATCCCCTTATTTATTATCACAATTTGCGGCGTCAATGGCCAGCACCAGCAGCAAACCCGGCAATTCATTGGCAGGATCTTGATATTCCAGCACATATGTATCGCCCCAGCTAAAAAGCTGCTTGGAAATCGACATAACCGTCATATCCCCCTGCATGACCCGATAATCCCATCCAAAGAAATCACCCTCGCAGGTCCAGCCCCGAAAATCCACATCATAGGTGGGAGCAAAAAAGGTAAACCGTTTTTTGATCACGCCGACCTTCTGCCCATTCATCACAATATCAAAGCCCGGCGTAAAGGCAAAAAAATGCTGATGAATGGAGCCAGCCTCTTTTTCCGTGGCTTTTTCGAATATGTGAAGCTGATGGCCTATGGAAAACAACTGCGGCCGCACCACATAACGGGCGATTCCATTTTCGTCATATACATCGTAGGTATCGCCCCAGGAAAAGACCCGCTGGCGAATGCAAAGCTTCATATCTGTCGCCTCCCTTTCTTTTATCATAACCCAAAAAGTCGGGAAATGCAAGCAAAATACCGAAACCGCGACCCCTAACAGACATTTTTTATATACAAATGTGCCCTATCCGCAAATTCTTTCTTGCATTTCGACAATTTTCCCGTTATAATGACAGTAACTATCCCTCGAAAGGCAGGTACGGATCATGGAAGTACAGACCAACGAACCCATCCGCACGCCCCCCCGCCGCAGACGGCGCAGCAAATTACAGATCTTCAAGGAGGCCTATTTGCCCACCATCATTCTGGCCGTGACTGCCGTGATGGTGCTCGTGTTTATCATCGGCGGTGTAACCCGCAGCAAGCAGCCCGACGGCCCCAATTTAGAGGGCACCGGCAGCACCCCGCATCAGACTACCAATCAAACGGATCCCAAACCCACCAACAGCCCTACGGATCCCACTACGCCCCCCACCGATCCCGTCGGCGATCCTGCGCTGGCGCAGGAAGCTGCCGATCTGCTGCGGCAGGCTGCCCAACTGGCAGCGGATTATGATTACGCCGGCGCTGTGGCTAAGCTGGAGACCTTCTCCGGCATCCAGGAAGACTTTCCCGAGCTGGGCCAGGCCATCGCCCAATATACCGCCGCTGACCAGGCCATGGTATCTTGGAGCGCCGCAGAGGTTTACGATCTTTCCTTCCATGTATTGATCGCCGATCCGCAGCGGGCTTTTTCCGACGCCATTTACAGTTCTTCCTACAAGAAGAATTTTATCACCGTCACGGAATTCAACAATATTCTCGACGCGCTGTACGCAGGCGGCTATATTCTGGTGGACCTGGATGATTTTTATGCCCTGGAGTACAACTCCACCTCCGGTACCAACATTTATGTAGAAAAGCAGCTGCGGCTGCCTGCCGGCAAAAAGCCGGTGATGCTCACCGAGATCAGCGCCAGTTACTATGCCTACATGCAAAACGGCGACCGGGATGGTCTGGCCGACGGTTTTGCCAATCGGCTTGGCTTTGACGGTGAGAAATTCTACAACGAACTGATCAATGTGGACGGCTCCGTTTCCACCGGTTCTTATGACATGGTTCCTTTGCTGGAAGATTTCATCGCCGCGCATCCCGATTTTTCCTACCGGGGTGCCCGGGCTGTGGTATCCTTTGCCGGTTATGACCGGATTTTAGGCTACCGGATTAACGACAATACCCTGAGCGCTGACGCGCTGCAGGCGGAACGGGATGGGCTGAAAGCCACCATCGACGCGCTGAAAGCCGCTGGCTACAAAATCGGCTGCTACAGCTACAACAATGTCAGCTATACCAATATGTCCGCAGAAGACATCCAGAACGATGTCAAGAAGTGGACCGAGAAGGTTGTTCCCTGGATCGGTGAAGTGGACATCCTGGTATTTGCCAAAGAAGGCGATATCAGCGACGAAGCACCCTACACCGGCAGCAGCAAGTTTAATGTGCTTTACAATGCCGGTTTCCGCTTCTTCCTGGGTTCCGGCAATCAGCCCTGGAGTCAGGTGGCTGACCGCTATGTCCGTCACAATCGGCTGATGATCACCGGTTCCTATCTGCTGAGCAAGCCGGATATCTACGAAGAACTGTTCGACGTGGCATCCATTCTGGACAGTGCCAGAACCGCATAACTTTTGCGATATGCGCCGGGGGCTGTCCCCGGCGCATTTTCTCGCGACCGGGTGTATAGGAAAGGTTAATATTGGTAAAAATTTTTTCAATCGTTCATTAGATATTCATAACAAGCCAATAAAATGGAGCTTATAACATTGTAAAGGGGTCTTTATATGCTGAAACTAACCAATATCGTAAAGAATTATGTTTCAGGCAGTCAGACCGTGGCGGCCCTGAAAGGCGTGAGCATCGCCTTCCGACCTTCGGAATTTGTGGCCATTCTGGGCCATTCCGGCTGCGGCAAAACCACACTGCTGAACATCATCGGCGGCCTGGATCAGTACACCTCCGGCGACCTGATCATCCGCGGCCGTTCCACCAAGAATTTCAAAAGCAAAGACTGGGATACTTACCGTAATCACTCTGTCGGATTTGTTTTCCAGAGTTACAACCTGATCCCCCACCAGACCGTACTGGCAAATGTGGAACTGGCGCTTACGCTGTCCGGCGTTAAAAAGTCCGAGCGGCGCCGCAGAGCCACCGAAGCCCTGGAAAAAGTCGGCCTGGGCGATCAGATCCACAAAAAGCCCAATCAGCTTTCCGGCGGTCAAATGCAGCGCGTCGCCATTGCCCGTGCGCTGGTCAACGATCCGGAGATCCTGCTGGCTGACGAGCCCACCGGCGCTTTGGATTCCGAAACCTCTGTGCAGGTGATGGCGCTGCTGAAGGAGATCTCCCAGGATCGGCTGGTGATCATGGTTACCCATAACCCGGAGTTGGCGGAAGCCTACGCCACCCGCACCGTGCGGCTGCTGGACGGCAATATCATCGGCGACTCCAACCCTTATGATGACAGCCAGGCTGAGATCGTACCCAGCAGCAAGACCGGACATTCCTTCATGTCTGCCGTCACGGCATTTTCCCTCTCCCTAAGCAACCTGATGACCAAAAAAGGCCGCACCATCCTCACCGCCTTTGCCGGCTCCATCGGCATCATCGGCATTGCCTTGATCCTCAGCATCTCCACCGGCATAAATCAATTCATTGATGATGTGGAAAAGGACACCCTTTCCAGCTATCCGCTGACCCTGGAATCCCAGACCATTGACATGAGCGCCATGCTTGGTTCCATTAAGCCGGAGGCAGATATCGTCTACGATGAAGACAAGATCTACTCCTCCAATGTGATGACGGAAATGATGGACATGATGCTCTCTTCCGCCACCAACAACAATCTGTCTGCCTTTAAGCAGTTTCTGGAGTCCGGTGGCAACGGCATCAGCGATCTGGTAACCGAGATCCGCTATCTGTACGATACTCCGCTGAATATTTACAAAGCCGATCTGACCGACGGTATTTTCCAGATCAATCCCAATCATCTTTTTGACGAGATGTTTGAAAGCATGGGTATGGCAGGGCAAAGCGCCATGGCCAATGTGAATGTATGGAGCCGCCTGACCGCCAACCAGGATCTACTGAAGAGCCAGTATGAGGTGGTGGACGGCAGAATGCCCTCCAAGTGGAATGAAGTTGTACTGGTGGTGGACGAAAACAACCGTATCACCGACTTTACCCTCTATTCTCTCGGTCTTTTGGACGTTGCCGAACTGGAAAAGGCGCTGCAGGATACTATGGCCGGCAAAGAGCCTAACATCGATACCACCGTGAAAGAGTACAGCTACGGCGACTTTATCGGTCTGCAGTTCAAGCTGTTGCCTTCCTCCGACTATTATGCTGAAGAAAACGGTGTATGGGTAGACAAGTCCAAAGACGATACCTTTATTCTCTCTCAGCTGCAAAATGCAGAAACTGTCACCGTGGTAGGCATCCTGCGTCCCACCTCCGATGCTTCCATGGCTTCTGCCGGTGTCATCGGTTATACCGGTGAACTGATGGATCATCTGATCGACATGGTGAACCAGTCCGCCATCGTTGCCGCTCAAAAGGCCAACCCGGATAAGGATATTTTCACCGGACTGCCCTTCGCTGACCCGGATGCAGAACCCAAGGTGTACACTATGGCCGAGATCGAGGCCATGATCCCCACGATGCCCGCTGAAAACCAGACCCAACTGCAGGGTCTGATCGCCATGATGCGGGCGCAGGGCAAGACCGACGACGAAATCGCCGCCACCCTCTCCAATTTAATGGCCTCCGCCACCTCCAGCGCCACTTATGAGGGCAATCTGCTGAAAATAGGTGTTTCCGATCTGGAAAAGCCCAGCTCCATCAACATCTATCCCAAGGATTTTGAAGCCAAGGACAAGATCACCGATATCATCACCGCATACAACGACGGTAAGGAAGAAGATGACCAGATCATCTACACCGATATGGTGGGTCTGATGATGTCCTCCATTACCACCATCGTCAACGCCATCAGCTATATTCTCATCGCTTTTGTTGGTATTTCCCTGGTGGTTTCTTCCATCATGATCGGCATCATCACCAACATTTCCGTGCTGGAGCGCACCAAGGAGATCGGCATTCTCCGTGCCGTGGGTGCTTCCAAGAAGGACATCAGCCGCGTATTCAATGCTGAGACCTTCATCATCGGCCTGGCCGCCGGTCTGGTGGGCATCGTCATTACGGAATTGCTGCTGATCCCCACCAATTTCCTGATCCACACCCTGGCAAAACTGGATGCTACCGCGGTCCTGAGTCCCCTGGCCGCTGTGATCCTGGTTGTGATCTCCGTCGGTCTGACGCTGATCGCCGGTTTGATTCCTTCCCGCAACGCCGCCAACAAAGACCCTGTGGTGGCACTCAGAACCGAGTAATAACAGACAAATATCTAAGGCGGGAGCATGCTCCCGCCTTTCCTGTTTACAGAACAAAGCCTTTCGGTTTTCCCTTGATCAAACCGACTGATGTTTGCTAATCGAGTAGGAGGGGCTTTTAGCCCCGACCTCTCACACCACCGTGCGTACGGTTCCGTACACGGCGGTTCAATCGCATAAGTGCAACGACTCGTACC
>SVLC01000069.1 GCA_015068155.1 Oscillospiraceae bacterium
TAAAGGCCTTCCTCCCGGAAGGCATAGGTCTCCAGTGCCATTTCCATGGCGGTATAGTAGTTGTTGTCAAAGTCCTCCAAATGGTTCATCAGATCCATCAGGTACATACAGTAGGAGACGGGGCCGTTGACATACCGCAGGTAAAACCGGCGGATGCCCCATACATAGCGCCAGTCCCTGGATTCGTTCACAAAGCAGGCCACCACATAGGGAAGGGCACTGAAATAGTCCACATAGAAATCGCAGGGGTTGTCCACGATACATTGGTAGAAGCTGTTGAGGGCATAGACCATGTAGTCATCGAAATTTGTAAAATTTCGCTTATTTTCCAGAAGACCGCATTTCGCCAACGCCTCATAAAGGCCGATGGTGGCGTCTCTGGTTTCGTCATTTTCAAAAGGAAGCTTTCCATCCTCGGTGTGGGTAAAGCCATACACCAGGGCATCCACGATCTCGAAATACCGCCCGGCATCAAAGGCATCCTGCAAGGTGTAGTAAGGTCCTGAATTTTCCTGGGCATACATGCCGGGAGTCTGCCGGACTTTGCTGCTCAGGGTTGTCAGCTCCATCCTCTCCCGGGAATCGTACATTTCCCTGCCGCACTTGTCATAAAGCTCCCGTTCCAGGACATATTGGCGGTAACCGTTCACCCAGGAGTAGTCCCAGGACGCCTCCTCCAGCAGCTGTCCATTCCTGTAAAACGCTACCCGCAGGCCTTCCCAATCATTTTTCTGGCCGAAGCGGAAATTGTCACAGGTCATGATGGTACATTTGCCATGGCGAACACCGTTTTTGTAATTGCAGCGGTAGCTGGTGCATTTTTTACCCTTTACCACATACTCATACCCACGACCGTTGTCGGGATGGGTCACATTGGGCACCTCGGTTTGCGCCTGGGGCGCTTTCTTTCTGAAGAGTTTCACAACTGCCATTGTTATTCCTCCCGGTAAATAAGCCGGACTTTCTGATACTCAGCCGTATCGTAGGCAACCTTCTCGCCAAGGATATATTTTCCTTCCTCGCCATAAGAGGTCAGTGTCTTGTTCTCTCTGCTGCGTAAGTAGAAGCGATCGCCAATGACTGCGCAAAGCTCCTCCCCCCACCAAAGACGGATGGGCTTGCTTTTGCGCAACTCCTCCAGAGAATATACCTCCGCCCGGTCTTCCAGATCGTCTGAGCAGTTACTGCCACCCATACCGGTGATGCCGTAGCTGATCTCGATGCCGGTAACGGCTTCGTTATCCTTCACCTGGATCTTCCATAAGAACCTGGCTTTTCTTGCTGTCAATTCCTTCATAAGTGTTACCAGTTAAAGTAGGCCAGGCACATCACATCTTCCTTGCCGCCCAGCAACGCGTTGATGACGATCTCTTCCACCGCGCCCTGAACCCGGGGCGCGGTCTCTGCCTTTTCCGCCACACAGAGCAAGGCTTCCGCGGTGATTTCTTGGGGCTGAGGGAACACCAGAATCACCCGGGCATTTTCGGTGTCAATATCAAAGCCGGTGCCCATGCTGCCATCCTTGTAGAGGGTGTAGACAAACAGCTTTTCGGGGTCTGCCTTCTTGGCATTGACCGTAAAGCTATATCTCGATTCCCGTTTCATGCCATAGGCTTCCCAAACGCCATCGATATCGTCATCTTCCATCCGGTATTCCACAAAGAGGATTTTGGACGAACCATGCTTCATTCCCAAGGTGGTCCACTCTTCCCGGATGCTGCCGTGGGGCGGGATCTTCAGCTCATACAGGATGCAAATATCCTTTTCGTTCTCATTCAGATCGCAGAGCTTCTCGCAATTGATATATTTATGTTCCCAAGCCATATTGTCGTTCCTCCCTTTTACTTCAAAAGCAAAACAACTTCCGTTGCTTCAATGGTATCATAGGCGATGCCGTCACCGCGGAAGATGGTATCCCGCTCTCTGTAATTGAGGGTAAATACCTTGTCGTTACTGCAGAAATACAGCACATCTCCCACCAGTGCGCGAAGAGAATATCCCTGAACCCACACGAAGTCGCTGCTTTCCAAATATTCCAGCGGATAATCCCGGATCCGCTCTCTATCCCAGGAGAACCCAGAAGTATTGGAGCCGCCGATACCCATATAGCCGGGCAGGATCCGTACCGCTTCGACCCGCTTGTTATCCCGGACCAGGAAGCGTTCCAGCGCAAGTATTTCTTCATCCGGCACTCTTTCCATGGTCTCACGGAAGGTCAGCACCGCCCGCTTATATTCGTTGCCGTCACCAAAACAGACGGCATACGTCCCCGTATTGTCGACAAAATTGCGGCTATCCGTGTAGTAGAGCCGATTACTTACCACAGCGCGCAGGGTCTTGGTACCCATTTGCAGAAATTCACCGCCGGCCAGTTCCTCCAGAGAATACGTCTTCACCGTTTCCGGCTTGCCGTAGCCAACCTTCTCTGAAAGGTCATAGTGGCCCGTTTGGATCTCGATGCCAATGGCATCGTCGTTGTCCTCGACCAAGAATTTGTCAAGGCTTTTTACTTCATCCCAGGATAAATATCGCATATTTCCCTCCATAGCAGAATAGGCTATTGATTGTTCTTTATTTGCAAACTCCCTTTTTCCATTCCTCGCTGTCAGGGTCACGGGAGGTTGATAAAGTTGAATTATTCCTATATGGCGCAAAGTCGTCATCGTTTTGCCGTTCCAGAAGGCTGTCGCGGCACAGTTTCTTGAACACTTCAAAGTGATCGAGAATGTACTTTACCTCGTCACTGCCGGTCAGCTCGTAGTATTGTTTGTAGAGTTCCTCCGCCTTTTCAGGGCTAAAGCCGCGGAAATCGCCATCTCTGCGAATCCGATGGTACTTGCCGCAGCCGATTTCCGCCATAAATAGGATCTCCTCTGCGGTAGGCGAAACGGACTTCTCATTCAATAATTCAAGTGCCTTCTTTTGCTCCGGCTTGGGTGATGTATTGATAAAAGAGCTCCAAAGGGGCAGACTTTGCAAAAGCCGCTCGATTTCTTCGCAAGAATCCGGCGCAGGACGGCTGACAACTTCCTCTGCCAAAGCTTGAAGGTCAAATTGTTGCATATTCTGATTGCTCACGATACCGCCTCCATTCTTCGTTACAGCTTCAGCGCGGAAGGGATATCCGGCTCGAATGCCGGCATCAGCTTCAGCTTAAAGAGATTCTTTTTGTGCAGATAATCGATGCGCTCTTTTTTCTTTTGATCCTCGATTTCGCCGGTGCGGATATAACGATCTAGCTCCGCATAAGTGAAACCCAGATTATCTTCGTCGGTTTTACCGCAAAGTCCATCTGCAGGCACCTTGTCCACAAGCTCTGCCGGCAGATCCAGCAGGCGGCCGATTTCCTTGACCTCCTGCACCGTCAGCCGAGAAAGGGGGCTGAAATCGCCCACGGAGTCGCCGTAGCGGGTGGAATAGCCCACCCAATCCTCGCTGAGATTGCAGGTGTTTGCCACGCGGCCGTTGCAGCACTGGCTCACCGCATAGAGGGTTGCCATCCGGATCCGGGGGGGGCAGATTGGTACGGCTCTGATCCGTTAGTTCCATGGGGATCGCCCCGGTAATGCCTGCCACCGCATCGTGGATATTCACCACATAATGCCGGATACCAAGATGATTGACAAGCTTATAAGACATGTCAATATCCGCCTGCTCTCCATCGGGCATCAGCACACCGATGACCCGGTCCTTGCCCAGGGCTTCCACGCAAAGGGCCGCCACGATGGAGCTGTCCTTGCCGCCGGAAATACCCAGCACCGCATTGCAATCTGGGCCATTCTCCGCAAAGAACTGCCGAATCCAATCGACGCAATCATTTTTAACTTTTACAGCATCAAACATAGGCTTCTCCTTCCACGGCCAAATCAGTTGGAATGCAGATAATAATAATCGTAGAAATCAATTCCCTGGTCAGCGCTAATCTTCATTTCGCCCAGATACTTTTCCTGATAATGGGTCTTTTCGACGTCAAACAGGAAAACAAGCTCGTCGTGATATACGCCGATGCATTCGTCGCCCTTGAAGATCAGTTCTTCAAAAGTGATTTTCTGTATTTCACTGTGCATTGGGTAAATCGGTCGCTCTAAACCGCCGCCGCTTTGCTGTGTCTTATATTTCCGCTCCACATACCATTTGCACAGGCAGTCTGTGCCCAGCCGGATTTCTTTCCCGGTGGCATCCTGCAGCGCATAAATATCTTCGTCAATGCGCAGAATCTTCCGGTCCCCGGCATCACCGTCCTGGGCCAATTTCCAGCATCTGTAGTTATTCTCCATAATCACAACTCCCTTTTTCGTCTTGCTTAAGCGCAAGCCTTATTTTTTGCGTCCTTCCAAATAGTCGCGGTATTCTTCCCGCTTCTTTATAATCCAACCATTTGCATATGCCCGTTCGCTTTCTGACTTATGTTCTGTACCGTTCAAATCCCTATATGTAGGACTGGGTATTCCCGAGGACGAACTACTGGTTCTACCCGGAGTACCGCGAAACAGTTCGCCGGACAGCACAAACTGGGCACCCTTGACGATATAGATCCAAATGTAAATGGAAGCAACGATTCCCATCACGCTGCCAACAGCGATCAGGAAAACAATCGCCTTTTCCGCGATAAACGCGTGGAGGATGGTGGGGATGTCCTCACCGGTGATTCCGTAGTTGATAAAGGCAATGACCACGGGCGGGATAAAGGTGATAAACGCCACGGCGGTCATAATCAGATTGCTGAACAGGATGGAAAGGCCGATGCCTTTGATCCTGTCGGAAATGAAATAGTCTTCAGAGAGCAGATCGTCAAAGCTTTCTCCAAAGCCCACGGCAGAGAGTACACTGGAAAAACCGCAGATCACGATCAGCGCAATATACAGCCAGCCGATATTTCCGTCTGCCACTGCAAAATCCATATTCAGCAAGCCGATGGTGTTGCCGTTTAAGTCAGAAGCATAGAAGATTTCCATGACAAACACCAGCGCCGTCCAAAGAACGGCAACCAAAAGCCCCACCGCATTGCAGCCCCGTCTGAGTAACATAGAGGTCAGGGGTGCAAACAGCAAGATCGCAAAGAAGGGATAGATCATCCCCAGGATCTCAAACAGCATCTTGGCATCCGTAATCGTAACAGCACCCTGACCTATGTATTGGGCAAGCCCTGCCGGCAGGATCGCACCGTTGTGCATGCAGCAAAACACAAACAGCCCCATAAAGGCTAACGCGATACAGCTGTAAATAATGGTTCTCGGTATGGATTTCATAGAAACCCCTCCTTATAGCAAAGCTTCATAGAGCTCCGTAATAATATCCTTGGCGGTGTCCTCGGCCATATCGGTATAGTCCATCAGACGCTTAACCGCTTCCTTCTGGGCAACCGTATCATTCGGCTCATTCAGCAACACCGATACCGCCCGGGATGTGTAGGCAAACCGGATTCGCCGGCGCTCTTTTTCCAGTTTCGGAACCAGGTCTCCCAAGATCGCGCAAACCCGGTCGCCGTCGCCCATGGCATCTGCGCCGATCAATTCTTTCGTTTTATGTAATGCCTGACCGATGGGGGTCAGTTTTTTTGCTTTTTTATTCTTGGAAGGTACGGTCTTCTGAAGCACCGGAGGCAGCTCCCCGGCAGGTCGGTCGGTAACCACTTTGCTGTCGCCGATCCGGGCTTCATAGATGGGGGTATCTTTCAGGGCTTCCTGCTGCAGGGCGATGCTTCCCTCAATGGCAAGGATATTGTCCAAAACCCCTTGATTCCACTCGTTTCGGCAGTTCTTTCCCGCACCACCGGGAACGAACTTGTGCTCGGCGGTATAGGTCACCTGATTGGCATCCCACATAAGGAATCTAGGGACGTAATATACCCGTTTTCCGTTTTTATGGATAGTGATCCGGGGATCCGGCTTGCCTGCCGTCCATTTGCCCATGACCACCTTGCCACCGGGCTGGGTCAGCTTGCCGTAACCGTAAATTCGTTTATCCGGCCATTTCTCGTAGACCAGGGGTTTTGGAGGATGACCCTTGGTGAGGTAGGCCTCCATGATCTCCCCTTCGTAGAGGTAGCCGTTTTCATACCGCAGCCGGCACAGAACTGTGTTGGCATTCAGTTTCAGTTTTGTTTCCATGCCGCTGCGCTCCTATCGTTTGATCTCAGTACCAGATCCAGCGTTCCAGATCTTTAGGTAATTCTTTTTGGAAGGTACGGCTTTGGCACAGCGGGCACATGCCGCTGATAAACCATTCCCGTTCAAAAATATTCAGCATAGGAAATGCTTCTTCCGGTGTTAAGTCGTCTGCCTTGTATGTTTCATAGCGTGGGTACTCCTCTTTGGTCAAGCCAAGGGAATACAGGTCATGGCATACCGGGCAGCGCTTTCCGATGTACCGGTATTGCTCTTTTTTCTTCATTCCAATGGGATTTGTGGCGATGGCAGCCACCCGCCGCAGCAAAGACTCTTGACATTCCGGAGCAGCAGCTTGTCTGACCCACTCTCCCGTTGCCAGATCCAGCTTTACGATGTATGCCTTTTCTTCATCCTCTTTGACAACAGCCAGAATCGCTTTCGCTGCTGTTTTCTTGTTGAGGGTTACGATCCCCTGCAGAAAATCTCCGATCTGGGCATCTTCCGTGG
>SVLC01000070.1 GCA_015068155.1 Oscillospiraceae bacterium
TAGTACCCTCATCCTTGTCGTTCTCGGGCTTGGACTCGGTGGTACCCTCATCCTTATCGTTCTCGGGCTTGGACTCGGTGGTACCTTCATCCTTATCGTTCTCGGGCTTGGACTCATTCTTGTCGCCGCTGGTGCTGGAAGAGGGATTCTTGGTATCCTCATCCTTTGCGCCGCAAGCGGCCAGTGCGCCCAGGCACAGCACCAACGACAGCACGATTGCTAAAATGCTTGTGTACTTCTTCATGTTTTGTTTCCTCCAGGGGATTGATTTCTCGCTGGGATCAGCGTGAAAACATAGTAACACAGTTCGTCATGTGTTATGTTAACTGCCCATGAAGGTTTTGTAAAACATTCGTATCCCATTCAACGACGTTTCATTTGCCGTAAAAACAGGACAACTGCCAGCGCCAATACGCCAACGCCGTATGCCAGCACCCACCAAAGATGGGGAAATATCCCGGCCATGTCCCCTGCCAGCACCGCCCGCTCCATTTCCACCGCATGAACAAAGGGTAAGCAGTAGGCGATTTTCCGAAACGCGCCCCCCACCAGCTCTAAATCAAACCATGTGCCGGACAGCCAGGCGCTGAGATTGGTCAGCAATGCGCCGCAAATGCCACCTACCTGCTTGTCCGTCAGTACACTGCCACACAGCAGGCCAAGACCGATGAACAGCAGCGACACCGGCAGGATCATCACAATGGCCAACAGGATATGGACGGAGAATTCCAGTCCCAGCAGCAGCGCCACGGCATAGCAAACCAGGCTCTGGCCCATTGCAATGGGAAGGATCGGCAATGTGTAACCCAGGATAAAATCCACTGCCGTCAGCGGCGTGGTATACAGCCGCTGCAGCAAGGCGCTTCCCCGGTCCTTTGCCAAAATGGTTGCGGAAAACAGGCTCATAAAGGAAAGGCCGAACACCGTAATGCCCGGCGTCAGTTCACCGATCTCAAACAGCGACACCGGCACATTGGCCTGAATGGCGCTGAGCAGCAACAACAGCACCACGGGAAAACCCAATCCAAACGCCAAATTCAACGGATCCCGCAGCATCTCCTGGGTATTCCGTTTTGCCAGGGATAACATTCTCATACGCCCGCCCCCTTTACGATTTGAATAAACGCCTCTTCCAGCGTTTGTGTGCCTGTTTGTTCTTTTATCTGCGCCGCGGTATCGCATTTCAGCAGACGGCCGCCGGCCATAATGGCCACCCGATCCGACAGTGCCTCCGCTTCTTCCATATAATGGGTGGTGAGGATGATGGTGATTTCACCCTTCAGTGATCGGATCAAATCCCACAATTCTGCGCGGGCCAGTACATCCAATCCCAGCGTAGGCTCGTCCAGGAACAAAATCTGGGGTTTGCTGATCAGCGCCATGGCAATGCTGAGACGCCGCTGCCAACCGCCGGAGAGTTTTCCGGCCTTTCTGCCCATCACACGCTGCAATCCCAAAGCTGCTGCCAATTGGTCGATCTCCGTTTCCCGGTTTTCCCGGGAAAAGCCATGAACGCCCCACATCAGCTCCAAATTTTCTTTTACCGTCAATCCCGGCGCCACCGCCGTTTCCTGCGGCGATACGGCGATCACCTTTTTTACTTCGGCAGCATCGGTGCAAATGCTGCTGCCCAACAGCCAGGCGTCGCCACCATCCGGAGCTGCCAAACAGGAAAGCATTTTGATTGTGGTGGTTTTACCGGCGCCGTTGACACCTAATAAGGCCAGCAGCTCGCCCCGGCCTACCGTCAAATGCAAACCATCCACCGCTGTCACATCTTTATACCGTTTCGTCAGGTTTTCAATTCGGATCGCTTCCATAGATTACTCCTTTTCAAAGCGCTGCTTGATACCCCAATAGGCATCACTCAAAATTTGACTCACCAGTTCCATATCCAGCTCCAGGTAGCCGGTCGCCATCATAACAGCGATACCGTGCACAAAGATCCACATTTCCAAGTGGAAGATTCGCGCCCGGTCACATTCCAGGCCCACATAATCCTGAACCAGGTCCCCCATCTGATCAAATCGCCGGGTCTCGAAGTTTTCTTCCTGATTGCCTCTGTTGCGCATATACAGCAACCGGAAAAGGTTCTTCTCTTCCTGGGCAAAGCGAATATACCCCATACCGCTGGCTTTATATGAAGGATAGTTGCCTGCTGCAATCTCTTTGATGCTATAGTTGTCGCAGATCTCTGCCGCAGCAGTCAGTACTGCACGCCGAAGGTCTTCCATGGACTGGTAATTGGAGAAAATAGGCTGGGTGGAGCAACCCAGTTCGGCTGCGATCTGCCGGGCGTTCAGCCCCTCCACACCCTCACGGCGAACAACATCCAGACCGGCTCGTACGATTTCTTCTTTTGTAACTTTCACTTTTGGCGGCATATGTATCCTCCTTTATATGTCTCTTGTTATATATCATATGTTATCATACCTATTATGATTTGTCAAGGGGCCGCGATTGCGGCCCCCATTCTTTTTAGATGGTCCCGGTCACCACCAGCGTGGCAATACCGGGGGTCAAGGCATAGGCCCCGGTCACCGGATCCTGGGTATAGGTGGCGGCAGGCACAGTGATCTGCCCGGGATTGGTGGTAAACAGCCCCGTGGCTTCCTCGTAATTGTACTGAACCCCCTCCGTCCATGCCACACCGTCGAAGGTCACATTTAGCGCGGTGAGGATCGGATCGAAGGTATCGGAAACAACTGCGTTATCCGTAGCCACCACCGCTTCATTGCCGGTATTTTGGATGACAAAGGTGTAGGTCACCCGATCATTGTCCACAATTTGCGTAGGCGTAATGGATTTGGAAATGGTCAGCGCAGGGGCTGTCACTGCGGTTACGGTTTCGGATGCGGTTATCGGCGCGCTGAGACCGTCCCCCGTTACCGTCACGGTGTTGACGATGGTGCCCCCGGCCTGAGGATCAGCAAAGGCATTCGCCCGGGCCTGATAGACCACGACCACATCACCACCGGCGGGAACGGTGATCCCGCTGATCACCAAAGGTGGGCCTGCCGTGACTGCCGGCGCGCCCTGGGGCACACCATCCACAAACAGCGCGGCGGAGCCGTCCTCGTAAGTCAACGGATACACGGTGCCGGCGCCAAACGCATAGCCGCCCAGATCATCGGTAATGGTGATGCCTGTCAAAGGGCTGTTGCCGGTGTTGCGCAGGGTCACCACATAGGTCACCGGCTCGCCGGGAGTGTAGGTGCCCTCCACCGCGGTTTTGGTAGCCGCCAGCACATCCAGGATTTCGCCGTAGGCGATGTTGGAGTTGGTGGTGGTGCCGTTGTAGGTGAGGGTCGCTTGGTTGGAAAAAATAGCCATAACATACCTCCTGATAAATTTCCGAAGCGCAAACTTCGGTATGACAGTGTATGCCACAGCGACAAATTTTGACATATATTCAAACGAAGGGAGCTGCCCTTTGCCGAGCAGCTCCCTTTGATGCATCTTTGGAACAATTAAAAATCCATACCAGTATCGTTTGTCACGTCGACACCAATATAAATGCAGTCTGTATAGAAATTGATCCACACCGAGCCCTTCCGCGCAAACACCCATTCATCACCGGATTCGGTAATTTCAAAACCTTGCTGCCGGAGCAGTGCAATCACATCCTGGATAGAGGAACGGAGGGTTATTCCATAAAATTCCACATTGGGATCTGTGATTTCGATTCCTGTAATGTGTTGTTCTTTATCAGAATAGTCTGGATAGGATGTTACCGTATATATTACGCAATGCTTAGGATCGACCTGCTGGCCTTGCTCGTTAATGGTAGGGACATAGCCGGTGCCATAGTATTCAGTGCCGCCAAACAGACCGTACTTTTCCTGGAACGTAGAAAAGTCCACATCGTCCACATTTTCAGCAATCCAAAATTCCAACCCAATAGTCGGGCCTATGATGTCATCATCAGGCGGTGTGGTCGGTTTTTCCTGCTCCCCATTTCCCACCGGATGTACAACCAGTTCTTCCTCGGGAATAAATATCTCCTGATTCTCCGAGGACGGGATTTTCACATATTCGGAAAATTCATAATAGAAGCTTGCGGATGGACTCCATGCGCAAGTGAAATATCCCTCAATCACACCATCTTTGATAAACCGGAACTGTACGCCAGTTTCCAATAGGTTGTATTTACCTACTCGGTGGATTACAATCTCCGGGGATACACTATGATACGCAAATGTTCCATTGCGATTCAGCGTGAATGCATATTCACCATTGGAGTAAACACCGTAGAAATCTTCCGGCGTTTTTTCCGGCGGCAATTTCCCCGAATTGAAATATTCCTCCAATTCCGCAACGGTAAAGCTTCTGCCCTCATTGGAAATAACTGTAGAGCTGACCACTTTCACATTCTGATCCACTCGGTCGCCACCGTTCTCTCTTTCGCCGCACTGGAACGCAATTGCTTGTCCCTGTGCGTCCATATCGATATAGAAACCGTAATTCTCCTGGGCGATATTCTTGACAATATAGAAGCCCTCCACATACTTATGGGTGGAAAAACCCAATTGGTGAGCCCCACCGCCATCGGACAGACAGGAGTAGAAATTTCCTCCATTGCGGAATGTAATCATGTTTTCGCCCCAAATGCAATTTTCTATGATCACAACATCCACAAGACCCAAGCCCAACTTGGAGGCAAGAAAGCCATTTTCGTCAGTCAATTCAATTTGGAACATGCTGACCTTGTTGATATAGAACGGTTCATTGGGGTCCAACGCATAGTAGTAAATATCTTCGCCAACGACCGGAGGCGTGGAAGGATCCGGTGTAACCGTGGGTCCTTGTGTTTCATCAGGATCGGTGGTTTCCGGTTTGGGCAATTCTTCCCGTTTGTCCGTATCGTAATCGGATGCCAGCAGAGTAATTCTGTAGCTTCCAACAGTCAGGCTTTGATTTGCCAGTTTCGGTGTGCCTTCGATCATACGAACGGCGGCATAATAGCTCAGCTGATCCAAGCCATCAATACTGATCCGCTGGCCATCCCCCTGCACAGAGGGCGGAAGAAGTGTGCCAGGATTGATGGGAACTCCGGGACCGATGGGAACACCGGGTTCAATGGGAACTCCAGGACCTTCATTGTTCGGCTTGAACCATGTGGGCATAGAGAGTGCAAGTCCCATCACCAGAACGAAGCAAGCCGCAACAGCTACCGCTCTGCGAAAGGCAGGCATTTGATAAAACAGCTTTTTCTTCTGCGGTGGCTGAATGACCGCATCTTCGATCATATCGTCGTCGATCTGTCCAATAGCTCTGAGCATCTTTTCATTTTTCATACAGAGATTCCCTCCTTCTCAAGATGGTATTTCAGTTTTTTCCTCATTCGGAATAGCAAGGACGCAATTTTGCTTTCACGCATACCGTAAACCTGTGCAAGGTCAGCGATGGAATACAGATGCCAATACCGACCAACAAAGATATTCCGCTCGGTCCGTGGTTGCTCACGCAAGAATTGGTTGATGGCATTAGTTAGTACAATTTCATCTACAATCTGCTCTGTACCATTTACTGCCGGAATACAGTTTTCCAATTCTTTCAGCGCCAATTCCGTTTGGCCTTTGCCACGCTTTTGCGCGTTCAGCCGTTTCAGTCGGTCAAGGGAAAGGTTGCGTGTGATCTTTCCCAGGTATGTTGCCAATCGCTTTGGCCGCTGCGGTGGGATGGACAGCCACGCTTTCCAATATGTATCATTGACACATTCCTGGGCATCTTCCGGACTTTGAAGAATACGATAGGCAATGGAATAGCAATAGTTTCCATAGTTTTCAGCTGTCGCTGCAATAGCAGCTTCATCCCGAATCCAGTACAATTCAACGATCCTGGTATCCGTCATTGCATCCTCCCTTCCTGCCTCTAAAAGGCCTTTCATCTATATACACGAAAAAAATCTCAAGTAATTGCATATAACAGATATTTTATTTTGAATATATCAAATATTTTGTCAAATAACAATACCCTTTGGGCAAAGAATAACCTCCACTCGCAAGTGGAGGTTATCCATAAAGAACACCATCAATTATCCCTTCATGGTATCATTCCTCGCCCAGATCAACCGTCTTAGCATATACGACGGTATGCGGACCGTCGCCATTGAAAAATCTCCATTGCTCGCATTCTTCGTCAAAATGGGCGTACCCATTTTTATTGATCAGTTGAATTTCAATGCCGTTGTCCAAAACGATCACAACATCATACAGCGAAGAAACATTTACCGTCTGTACGATACCGCCAACAATCCTATCCTTGTACTTTTCCACATAATACCACTCATCATTATTGGTATCTACTTCACCGTCCCAGTTCTGATAATCCAAGGTTGTAACAAGGATATCCTCCTCACAAATAATACGCGTTAAACATTGTGCGTGGAGATTGTAATCCCCAAAAGCAAACATCATCATTTCACACGCCAGATATAAACGTAAGCGTCAAAACTAATAGCGTATAGGAAATGGCGACTCTGAGGTCAAACTCGGAGTCGCCATCAATATTTACTTTGCGCGGCATTCCATAGGTGTGTTCCAGGGCAGCAAATTTTGTACGACCT
>SVLC01000016.1 GCA_015068155.1 Oscillospiraceae bacterium
CTTATGCATCGTTTTACTGCTGCGATAATTTCTTCCACGCTTATTCTTGACATAATAATACTCCCCATAGTGTAGTCTCGAAATTTTTGTTATTTCGAGTGTCTACTCTATGGGGAGCATATCAGCTTTGTCGGGGGGATCGGTTTTGGTAATGGAGAGGATCAGCAGTAGAAATCCTTGATCCGCTTGGCGCGGCTGGGATGGCGCAGCTTGCGGATGGCCTTGTTTTCGATCTGGCGGATACGCTCACGGGTCACGCCGAAGATCTGACCCACTTCCTCCAGGGTGTGGGTGCGGCCGTCGTACATACCGAAGCGCATCTTCAGCACATCGGCTTCCCGCTCGGTGAGGGTGTCGAGAATTTCCTTCAGCGCTTCGGCCAGCATGGCATTGGAGGTGGCATCGGCGGGGCCGGGAGTACGGTCGTCCTCCACGAAGGAGCCGATGGAGGTGTCTTCTTCGTCACCCACGGGGGTATCCAGGGAGAGGGTATCGGCGGCGGTGCGGTTGGCTTCGATGATCTTTTCCACCGGCAGGCCCAGCTCGGCGGCGATCTCCTCCACGGTGGGCTCGCGGCCCAGCTCCTGCACCAGCTTGCGGTTGCAGCGGGTGGCCTTGTTGATGACCTCTACCATGTGCACCGGCACGCGAATGGTGCGGGCCTGGTCGGCAATGGCGCGGGTGATGGCCTGCCGGATCCACCAGGTGGCGTAAGTAGAGAATTTATTGCCCTTGGTCCAGTCGAACTTGTCCACAGCGCGGATCAGGCCGGTGTTGCCCTCCTGGATCAGGTCCAGAATATGCAGACCGCGGCCGGAATATTTCTTGGCAATGGACACCACCAAACGCAGGTTGGCTTCCGTCAGCTTATTCTTGGCTTCCTGGTCACCCTCGGATACCCGCTTAGCCAGTTCCACTTCTTCTTCGGCGGAAAGCAGCTTCACCTGGCCGATCTCCTTCAGGTACATACGCACCGGATCGTCCAGATTATATTCGGCGGCCAGGTCCACCGGGTCGATCAGATCCTCTTCCTTCATATCCAGATCGATATCGTCACCCAAATCGTCAACCAGGTCGTCACCCAGATCCAGGTCCAGCTCGTTGCCGATGATCTGGATGTTCATAGCCTCAAAACGGTCGTAGATCTCCTCGATCTTTTCGGCGGTCAGATCCAGCTTTTCCAACTGGGCGTTGAGATCGGAGGCGCGGATCATGCCCTCCTTGCGGCCCTGGGCGATCAGCGCCTGCAGAATAGCGGTGGCATCTTCGTTGGGTTTGGTGGTCTTTTTCGTGTTGTTGCTCATGATGCATTCCCTCTTTATCTAATTAACGTTTGTGTAAAGACTATAGCCCGATTTTGAAATTTTGACAAGGGCTAAACCCAAAAATTTTCAAAAAAATTACGATTTCCGGCTTTTTTATGACGAACAAAGGGAGTTTTCCCGAAAAAACCGAAAAACATACAGTTTACAACCGCCGGATTTTTTTGTATAATAAGGAAAATGTGGTACTGCGCACAAAAATGCGGCGCATGAAGCTGTTGCGTAGCAGAACAATGTAGGGCGGGAGCAAGCCCCCGCCCTACGATAAAACTGTTAGATAAACGAAACTTTGAAAATCACCAGCGAGGTATTACGATATGACCGAACTTTCCAAAATCCGTAATTTTTCCATCATTGCCCATATCGACCACGGTAAATCCACCCTGGCCGACCGCCTGCTGGAAGAATGCAGCGCCATCGACCAGCGCCATCGGGCGGAGCAGATCCTGGACTCCATGGATCTGGAGCAGGAGCGGGGCATTACCATTAAGGCCACCGCCGCTACGCTGAATTACACCGCCGATGACGGGGAAGTCTATGCGCTGAACCTCATCGACACCCCCGGCCATGTGGACTTTAACTACGAGGTTTCCCGCTCTTTGGCTGCCTGCGAGGGCGCTATTTTGGTGGTGGATGCCTCCCAGGGCGTGGAAGCCCAGACTCTGGCCAATACCTATCTGGCCATCGACGCCGGCCTGGAAGTGCTGCCGGTGATCAATAAGATCGACCTGCCCTCTGCCCGTCCGGCAGAGGTAAAGGCAGAGGTGGAGGATATCATCGGCCTGCCGGCGGAGGATTCTCCGGAAATTTCCGCGAAAAACGGCATCAATATCCGTTCGGTGTTGGAAATGATCGTCAAGGATGTTCCCGCGCCCACCGGCGACCGGAATGCGCCGCTGCAGGCGCTGATCTTTGACAGCGTATACGACAGCTATCGGGGCGTCATCGTTTACACCCGCATCAAGGAGGGCACTGTCCGTCCCGGCATGGATATCAAAATGATGGCCACCGGCGCGGTGTACAAGGTGGTGGAAGTAGGCACCATGAGTCCCATGGGTCTGCAGAGCCGGGATGCCCTGGGCGCCGGCGAGGTGGGTTACATCACCGCATCCATCAAGACCGTGGCGGATACCCAGGTGGGAGACACCATCACCTCTGTGGAAAATCCCGCCGCCGAGCCGCTGCCGGGCTACCGTCCGGTGCAGCCTATGGTGTTCTCCGGCGTGTATCCGGCCGACGGCGCCAAGTACCAGGATCTGCGGGATGCCCTGGAAAAGCTTAAGCTCAACGATGCTTCTTTTGTTTACGAGCTGGAAAGCTCCATTGCCCTGGGCTTCGGTTTCCGCTGCGGTTTCTTGGGATTGCTCCATATGGAGATCATCCAGGAGCGGCTGGAAAGAGAGTATAATCTGGACCTGATCACCACCGCCCCCAACGTTGTCTACCGGGTCACCAAAAATGACGGCACGGTGATCATGGTGGACAATCCCCTGGACTATCCCGACCCGGCGGAGATCCAACTGGCGGAGGAACCCTTCGTCAAGCTGAACCTCATCGGACCCCAGGAATACGTGGGCAATATGATGGATCTGGCCCAGCAGCGCCGGGGCGAATTCAAGGATATGGTGTATCTGGATGCCAGCCGTGTGGAGCTGCATTATGAGATGCCGCTGAACGAGATCATTTATGACTTCTTCGATGCCCTCAAATCCCGCACCCGCGGCTACGGCTCCCTGGACTATGAGCTTATCGGCTACCGGCCCTCGAAGCTCGTCAAGCTGGATATTCTCCTGAACGGCGACATTGTGGATGCCTTGAGCTTCATCCTCTTTGCGGAAAATGCCTACCCCAGAGCCCGGAAGATCTGCGAAAAGCTGAAGGAGAATATCCCGAGAGCCCAGTTTGAGATTCCGGTGCAGGCGGCCATCGGCGGCAAGATCATTGCCCGGGAAACCATTAAGGCGGTCCGTAAGGACGTGCTGGCCAAGTGCTACGGCGGCGACATTACGAGAAAGAAGAAGCTGCTGGAAAAGCAGAAGGAAGGCAAAAAGCGGATGCGCACCTTTGGTACCGTGTCTGTTCCCTCCGAGGCTTTCATGGCAGTGCTGAAGCTGGACGAAGACTAAGCAATGCATAATTCACAATTACAAATTACAAATTGTACCACAGATCTGCCAATTTATAATTAATAATTTGTAATTTGTAATTAGAAAGGAGGCCCCTATGACCTGGCAGGAATTTTACAACCAATACATCAATCTAGAGCCCGGCATTGTTGCCATCGCCCTGCGGCTGCTGTGCGCCATGCTCATCGGCAGTCTCATCGGCGTGGAGCGGGAATACACCCACCGGCCGGCAGGCCTGCGGACCCATATTTTGGTGGCCCTGGGCGCCTGCGTAGCATCCATCATGGGCCAAATGCTCTTTGCCCAGTACGGCCCCTCCTCGGATCCGGCCCGCCTCAGCGCCCAGGTCATCACCGGCGTGGGCTTTTTGGGCGCCGGCACCATTATGAAAGAGGGCGTCAACGTCCGGGGCCTCACCACCGCCGCCAGCGTTTGGACGGTGGCCTGTTTGGGCATTGCCGCCGGCTTCGGCCATTACGCCCTGGCACTGCTTGGCATGCTGCTGACCTTGCTGACGCTGACCCTGCTGGAATCCTTCCAGCGCCGGCTGATCCATCAGCACAGCATGGAAGAGCGGTTCCGGATCCTGGCGGAGGATCTTGAGCAGGCGCTGACCCATATCAACGCCGCCAAAGGCCCCCAGATCACCCTGTTTGACATGGATGTCCGGCCGGAGGGCGATTGCTATGTGATCAGCTTTCGGGTCTGGTTTGTGGGCCGAAAGACAGAAAAACGGCGCACCGCCTTTTTTGCCCGGCTGGCGGCGGCTCCCGGCATCCGCCAAGTCACCACCGACGCTGATAAAACCAAAGTTTAATACATAAGGAGAGTATTTTTATGAAAAAGATCATTGCCATCGCGCTGCTTCTGAGTATGGCCCTGAGCCTGACCGCCTGCAGCGTGGGCAGCAGCCTGCCCACCACCACCCAGCCGGAAAACGTTCCCACCAAGACCATTTATGTGCTGGCCAAGCAGACCACTACCCACTATGTTGGTGAGGAAGTGACGGACCAGTACAGCTTCGAAAACACCTACGATGAAAAGGGTTTTCTTGCCAAGCAGCTCTGGGCCCGCTCCGACGGCGTAGTCATCGAAATGGAAGTGGAAAACGACGAATACGGCCGGGTCATCCGCATGAGCCAGACGGTCAACGACGAAACCGCCGTTGTGGAGTACACCTATGATGCGTACGGCAACACCGCATCCACTGTCAGAACCAGCAATGGCGTTGTGATCAGTAACGAGAAGTACACCTACGACGCCGATGGCAATATTCTCGTTGAGGAGCGGACATACCGCGGCGGTGACGTTTCTTCCAGCAAGCGCATCTATGAAAACGGCCGGCTGGTGAAGACAGAAATGTATAGCGGAGAAGAACTGAACCAGATCGATGTTTATGAATACAACGACCAGGGTCAGATCACCGCTCGGAAGACCTGCACCGAGAAAGGGGTCGTTTTGGCCACCTACCTCTACACCTACTCCGACGACGGCCGCACCACCACCATCACCAACGAAAAATGGCGTCTGAGCACCAGCACCACCGTAGACGAGCATGGCAATGTCATCCGTACCGAAAGCAAGGACGCCGGCGGCGGCACCATCATTGAGTACACCTACATCGCCATCGAGATCCCCGAAAATTATCCCAGAAAGAGCTAAGGGAGGAAAAATTATGGAAAACTGTCTGTTTTGCAAGATCGTGAAGGGTGACATTCCCTCCACCAAGGTCTACGAGGACGAGAAGGTCCTGGCTTTCCGGGATATCGCCCCCATGGCCCCCACCCATATTTTGGTGATCCCCAAGGAGCATATCGGCTCCGTCAACGAGGTTAACGCCGAAAATGCCGCCATCGTGGCCCACATTTTCACCGTGATCCCCCAGATCGCCGCGGCGGAAAAGCTGGAAGGCGGCTACCGGGTGGTCAGCAACTGCGGCCCCGACGCCGGACAGACCGTGCATCACCTGCACTTCCATATCCTGGGAGGCAAGCAGCTCAGCGCAGAAATGGCATAAAAAAAGGACCGTTGCGAGCAATTCGCAGCGGTCCAATTTATTTATTCCACAGACACGGTCTCGTCGGTGATGGTGGCCATGGCTTCCTCCGGCGACATACCGCCGGCAATGGCCTGCTTTCGGGCGGCATTGACGGCCTGGATCACCTTGACCCGGTTGCCGTCCAGCTCATAACCCCGCATGGCGATCAGCGTCAGCAGCCAGGCGCACATGGGCACAATGCAGAACAGCGCGATCACCACGCCGTTCATACCCGGCGCAAAGGGGGTGGTTTTGGTGGGCAGATCGTGGATGCCGATGAACAGCAGGGCAACGGCCACCACGGTGGAAGAAAGGCTGGACACCAGCTTATCCACCAGGCTGAACAGTGTGCCCATAACGCCGGGGATAAACTTGCCGGAGCAGTAGGTTTCGTAGTCGGCGCAGTCAGCCACCATGGGGATGGGCATATCGGCGGTGGAATAGTAAGCGCCGTAGCCCACGCCGAAGAACAGGATAAACAGTACGGTGTAAAGATTGATGGAAAGCTTGCCGTTGTCAAACAGACTTAGATTCCAGGCAGGATCCCCCTGTTTCCATAGCAGAAGCAGCGCCAGCACGCCGATGTAGCACACAAACGCCACAGCCACATAGGTCATCAGAGATTTTTTCTGACCGTGTTTTTGGGCGGTGCGGACGGTGAGCAGGAAGAAGGGCGCGCTGAAGACGTAGCCCAGCGCCATCATCACGGAGTTGAGGGCGTCGTACTTGTTTTGACCCACCACCTGACCGGCATCGTTGACCGTGGTGCCGAATTGGGTCATGGCGCCGTAGAGCATACACAGCACCGTCAGATTGGTGGCAACCGCCAGCGCCAGCTTGCAGCCGCCGCCGGCTACCATCAGCCGCTGCAGAGGCTTGTTGCGGCGGATAATGGATACATATTCCCGCACCTTTACCGGCTCTTGCTGGCCGCCAATGCCGAAATACTTCTCGTTGTCCTTTTTCCAGATGCCGATGATGGCCAGAATGGTGAGCAAAACTGACAGACCCACGCCGATGGGGGTCATAATGGCAAACCACTTGACATTGTAGTCACCGGCGATGCCGTCGCTGGCGATCACCATGCCCAGCACCTGCATCAGACCCATACCGGCCAAAGAGCCGATGGTATTGAAAATGGTAAACAGCGGACGCTGCTTGGGATCATTGGTCAGCACCGGCTGCGCCGAACGGGTGACGGAGGTCTGGAAGGTGTAACCCAGCACCCAAATGGCATACAGCAGGATGAACAAGGTGTAGCGCAGCCACATCAGGTTTTCCGGCACCAGCGGGGTGAGCATATACAGCAAGATCACCGAAATGGCCATTACCACATTGCCGATCACCATAAAGGGACGGAATTTGCCGAATTTGCCGTTGGTTTTGTCCATGATGGCGCCGATAATGGGGTCGGTGATGGCGTCAAAGACGCGCATGCCGGTGATCATAAAAGAGGCAAACACCGCAGCCAGACCCAGCACCTTGTTGCCGAAGGTGGCGATGTAGGAAAGAATCAGCACGAAATAGACATTGGTGGCGCCGTTGTTCATGGGAAACAGGGCCAGTTGGTAAAATTTCGCCCGGTTCATGCCGTTGTTTTCGTTCATAGAGGTTCTCCTTATTTTTCAAAAAGGTTCCGTTTGCCGCGCTGAATGAAACGGCAATTTGATCTTACACCCAGTTCTGGCTGGTTTTGGTCTTTTTCAGCTTGTAGCTGGGGTCGGCCTTGATGACCCGGCGGAAGACGGCTTCATCCCTGCAATTGCCGGCCACAGCGGACAGGATCACCCGGCCCTGCAGCGGTACCTGGAAGGTCAGCACCCGCTGGCCGCCGCCCTTGACGGCCACCAGCTTGCCGTTGGCATAAAGGCTCACCGCCGCCTGGTTGGTGTAAACCTGCACGGTCATCACCTTTTCGGTCCGGTTGCGGTAGCGCTTGCCGGCGATATGGACCATGGGCTCCGGATTCCAATGGGCCTTGTACAGATAGAAGCTGTCCTTTTTCACCTTCCGGTCGAAGGTTACCAGGCCCTTGTGGTTCATACCCGGCTCACCGCCCTGATTGCGGGCATCGGCGGCGAAGTCGAACATATTCCACACATGGTTGGCCCACATGAAGGGCCGCTTGGCGAAGCACTGCAGCATATAAGCATGGTATTTTGCCTGGTATTCCTCGGTATGGTCGCCCCGGCGGGGATGGGGGGAATGCAGACCCGGCATACCCTCGCAGCCGTATTCCGAGAAGCCCAGGCAGCGATTGGGGTATACGAAATGGAAAAAGTCGATCCACAGATCGTTAAGGAACAGACCCGGGGTATACCAGCCTAAATACAGATTCCAACTGACCAGGTCGGTGATGTGGGCCACCTTGTTGAACGGGCCGCAGACGGCGTAACAGGCCAGGGTGGTGGGCCGGGTGGGGTCCATTTTGTGGCACAGATCGTTGAGAACATGATGGTTGTCCAGCATATCCTTTTTGTCCTTGGTGGAGATGGTGATCTCGTTGGATACGCCCCAGGTGACGATGGAGGGGTGGTTGTAATTCTGCACGATCAGCTCCTTCATCTGGCTGATGGTGTTTTCCCGACCGGCGGGCATATGCTGGGAAATATAGGGGATCTCCGCCCAAACGATCATGCCGTAGCGGTCGCACAGATCGTAGAAATACTGATCGTGCTGATAATGGGCCAGGCGGATGGTGTTGGCGCCCACTTCCCGGATCAGGGCCATATCCTCGTCGTGATGGGCCTTCTGCAAAGCGTTGCCGATGTCCTTGCGATCCTGGTGGCGGGATACGCCGTGCAGCGGATACCGGCGGCCATTGAGGAAGAAGCCCAGTTTGGGATCCACAGAGAAATCCCGGATGCCGAAATGGGCGGAGATGGCATCCACCACCTGGCCGTCCACCGTCAGCTCCAGCCGGGCGGTGTAAAGGTAGGGATCCTTCAGACCGTCCCACAGACGAACCTGATTCATGGTGATCTCCGCCCGGTCTCCGGTGCCCCGGGCCACGGGGTTGCCGGCATCGTCCAACACGGTCACCTGCACCTGGCCTGCGGGGGCATTGTGCCAGCTGCGGATTTGCACCAAACCGTCCCGGTAGTTATGAATGGGCTTGGCGGTGATCTGCAGACCGGGGCTGCCGTAATAGTCTAAATCGAAATGATGCTTGTTGACGATGAGAATATGCACATCCCGGTAGATACCGCCATAGAAGGTGAAATCCGCCTTCTGGGGGTATACCCGGTTATTTTTTTCGTTTTCTACCTGCACCGAAAGGGTATTTTCCGCCTGCAGATGATGGGTGATGTCCACCCGGAAGGTGGAGTAGCCGCCCTCATGGCGGCAGAGCATCCGGCCGTTGAGGGTCACCTCCGCCTGGGAATTGACGCCGGCAAAATCCAGATACACCAGCTCGTTTTCCGGGTCAAAAGCGGGGAGGGGAAAGGTTTTTTGATAGGTGGCGGCGGATCGGCAGTAGTCGTTGCCGCCGTCCTGGCCGTCTAAATTGTTCCAGGTATGGGGGATGTTGACTGCCACGGTTTCCTGGCCGGGCAGATGGAATTGCCAGTCGGCATTGATGTTAATGGATCTTCTCATAAAGCTAACCTCGCTTTTTTGTTGCGCGCAGAGGATCGGTTTCGGATATTTTGGCGCGCAGGTAAGGCACAGCGGGAACGGGTTGCCCCGTTCCCGCTTAGTATGGTGGGTTATTCTTCTGCAGGCGCCTGCGTTTCTGCGGGGACTTCCGCAGGAGCTTCCTCAACAGGCGCAACGGGTGTGTGGTAGAGAATGTAGGCTTCGCTCTTTTTGAACTGGATCCGCTTGATGATCCACAGGGTCACAGCGGCGGCGTTCAGCAGGCTGAATACCACAGCCAGCACACGGCACAGCGTTACAACGCCGGGGGTAACGGCTTTAACGGTGGTGTTGGGCCCCATGCCGTTCATGGCCTGGGAATTGGCAATGGCGTACAGATTCTGGTGGCAGGCCTCCCGCATAGCGGTGACCACCACGGGATCGTTTTCATACTTGGGAAGCTGGCCGGTGATATAGAAAGCCAGCATGGAGTCGAAGGCGCTGGTGCCGGCCATAACACCGTCCACGCCGCTGACGTAAGTCGTCAGAACATTGTCGGTGATCTGCAGGCCATAGCAGCCCCATTCGTTCTTCAGAATACCGGTGACCAGACCGTAGTTGGCGCCGGACCACTGGGTACCCCAGCGGGTGTAGGCCATCATAACGCCGTTGCCGCCGGCCTGGGATTCTTCCAGAGCGCCCTGGAAGGCCTTCAGGTAAACTTCACGGGCAGCCTGTTCCGTCAGCCACACGCCCAGACCGATACGGTCCTGCTCGCAGTCATTCAGGGCAAAGTGCTTGATCACCACGAACACGCCCTTTTCTTCAATGCCCTTGACCTCGGCAGCGCCGATGGCGGAGGAGAGATAGGGGTCTTCGGAGTAATATTCGAAGTTACGGCCGCCGTAGGGGGTGCGGTGGGTGTTGGCGCCGGGGCCGTAGAGGAAGGTGACCTCGGCGGCCAGGCAATCGTTACCTACGATCTTGCCCATTTCGTAAACCAGTTCCTTGTTGAAGGTGGCGGCAAGCACATCTTCGGAAGTCAGCGCGGTGGTTTCCACATCCAGGCCGGAGCCGAACAGGGTGACGGTGAGGCCCTGGGGACCGTTTTCGTCACGGGTGCCGGGGGCGCTGACGGATTCCACGGGCATGGTCCAGTGGAAAGCATCGCCGATGAAGGAAACCATTTCCTCGAAGGTCATCTGATCCAGCAGCAGATCCCAGTCTTCGTCATCGTAGGGCTCGCCGATCAGGTCGAAGAGCTTCAGACCGTTGTCCGCGCCCATGGTGGGCATTTCCACGGATTCATACTTGGAAGGATCGTACTGCACATCCTGCAGCGCGTCGGCCAGCATCTGCGTCAGGGTCAGCTTCAGAATGTCACCGGTGGGCATGGTGCCCATCCAGTCGCTGCGGGACAGGAATACCACATCTTCCATGATGCCGGCGTTCAGCGTGGGGTCGGCGTTGGAAAGCTGGTTGACGATCTTGGTGCCGTTATCGCTGACGGAGCAGATGTCGGAGGGCTGGTTATTGTTCCAGATACAGACCAGATTGCTGTTGCCGGCATCGTCCATACGGCCCTCGGTCTTTTCGGGGGTATGGCCCTTCTTGGCCAGCACATTGTTGACGGCGCTGTGGGAATCGGTGGCAGCGGTGAAATAGTAGGTACCCGCTTCCAGAATGTAAGAACCGGTGCCGTAGGCATCGTAGGAAGCCAGATCGTCAATGTCGACCGTGACCTTCATGGTCTTGGACTCGCCGGGGTTCAGAAGGGGCGTCTTCTCAAAGCCCACCAGCACCACGGAGGCCTTTTCGATCCTGTTTTCTATGTCGTACTCGGTGTAGGGACTGGAAACATAGACCTGCACCGTTTCCTTGCCGGCCTCGGTGCCGGTATTGGTGACGGTGACCTGGTAAGTAAACATCTGGGTCTTTTCATCGTAGGTTACGGAGGCTCCGCGGTATTCAAAGGTGGTGTAGCTCAGACCATGGCCGAAGGGGAAGGCCACATCGTTGCTGTACTGATAGTCACCGGCGTTACCGGCGCCCACCACATAGTCTTCGTAGCGGGTCTCGTAGTATCGATAGCCCACATAGATGCCTTCCTGGTAGATCATGTAGGTGCTGGCATGCTTGGGGATATACCGGGGATCATAGCCTACATAGGTGGTGGGGATGAAGTTCTTCATGGCGGGGCTGGAGTAGTTGTCGTAGCAGTAGGTATCCACCAGGCTGCCGGAGGGGTTGATCTTGCCCACCAAAATCTCAGCCACGGCGTTGATGCCGGTAATGCCCACGCCGCCGATCCACAGAACGGCGTCCACATCATACTCGTTTTCCTTCAGGAAGTCCACCTGCAGAGGGTTGGAGCTGTTGATCAGCAGGATGATGGACTTGATGGTTTCGTTTTCCTTCAGCTTCTTCAGGTTAGCCAGCATGTCTTTTTCGTTTTCATCCAGAGCCAGGTAGTTGCTCTTGACGAATTCCAGATCGGCGCCTTCACCGCCTACCCGGGAGAGGGTCACGATGGCGGCATCGCCGTAGACGGCCACACTGTCCAGCACATCCTGGGTGTAAGCGCTCCAGGGAGCTTCGCCGATCTCGGCGCCCTTGGTGTAGTCGGCGGCTACGCGGTGGTATTTGCTGCCTTCACCGGTGAGATAGAAATCCCACAAAGTCTGGTTCACATGGAAACCAACCTTGTCCATAGCGGTAAACAGATTATCGGCCTTGGAGGCATCCACATTGGCAGAGCCGGTGCCGCCGTAGACCAGGTTTACCGAGGAGGTGGAGAACAGACTGACACTGCTGCCCTTCTTCAGAGGCAGCGCGCCGTTGTTCATCAGCAGGGCGGCGCCTTCGCCTTCCACCTGCTTGACCAGCTCATAGCCGGCTTCCAGCCGGGCTTCGTCGGAGCCGTAGTCGGACTCGTAGAATTTGATGCTGGGCTCTGCGTCCACCAACTCCCAGAAGGTGGCGCCCAGGAACAGGGCGACAGTATTATCGAACATGCTCACCAAAATGGCGGCGGCGATAAAGATCACCATGAAGGGGGTAAAAATGCCGGTGAAGATGGACCAGGGACGGACCGCCTTCTTCTTGGCTTTTTTGTAAGCCTTTTTACGGGCTTGCAGTGCTTCTTTGTTTTGGGTATCCATGATGTTGCCTCCTTAGCGAATTGGTAACGTACAGACTCATTATATACTGTCTTGCTGACAAAAACAAGTAAATTCTTCCTTAAAAACAAAAAAGAGCGGAATGTATCCGCCCTTTTTGTGTAATTTATCCATGGAAAGTAATGGCGCCGGTGGCGGCATCCATGCTTTCCAAAATCGCCAGAGATTCCAGCCGATAGCCCAGATTGCGGATCCGCTGTCCGCCGTCCTGGAAGCCCTTCTCAATGACGATGCCGCAGCCTTCCACGGTGGCATCCGCCTCCTCTGCCAGGGCGATCAGACCCTGCAGGGCATATCCGTTGGCCAGAAAATCGTCGATGATCAGCAGCCTGTCGCCTTTTTGGAGAAATTTTTTGGAAACCATCACCTGGTTCACGGGCTTGCCGTTGCTGTCCACGATCTCCGCCCGGTAAACGGGGCCATCCATGTTGATGGACTCGCCCTTTTTGGCGTAAACCATATTTACGCCCAGCTCCCGGGCAACGGCGCAGGCGATGGCGATACCGGAGGTCTCGATGGTCAATACTTTGGTAATACCCGCATCAGCAAACCGACTGGCAAATTCTTCGGCGATCCGGTCCAGCAGCCGGATATCCAACTGATGGTTCAGAAAACTATCCACCTTCAGCACATTGCCGGCCTTCACCACGCCGTCTGCCAAAATTCGTTCCTGTAAAAAGTTCATAAGCCACACCTCCATATGTTTCTAGGTTTACTATAACACAAGAAAAAGGCTTTGTCACCACAAAAATCCGGGAATTTCCACAAATTTTCCAAACCGTCGCAGGTTATCCCAATTTGACGGTTTTGCACAAAATCCGGTAGCCCAAAAGCATTACCTTGCCCCGCAGCTTCCAGGGGATCCATTTGACCAGCGCGGGCATACTCCGCCGGGCCAGGCAGCGATATAACTGCGGGTCTCTTTGCCGGATATGGTCCCACAGCCCGTCGTGGGCGGCGATCCGCTCCGGTTCGCTGCCGCCGGCGCAGCAAAACAGCATGGTATTCATCATAATGGCGGACAGGCAGTGGCGCATATACCGGCCCAGCCGGGGTTCCATGGCAGAGATCTGCTGATAGGAATAGGCATCTGCCATTCGCTGCATCACCCGGAGCTGCTGATCATAGCGTCGGGTGAAGTTTTTTTCGTTCACCGACTGGTCATCCCGGCCGATGAAATAATGGTAAAGGTCCACATCCAGATAATAAATCTTCCGGATCAACGGCAGGGGCTGGTAGGCAAACAGATTGTCCACATAGAAGGTGTGCTCCGGCAGGGTCATGCCGCATTGCCGCAGCAAGTCGGTTTTGTACATCAGGCTGTGCATCAGCAGCACCTGCGCGCCGACAAAACGGCCGGCATGGGCCCAACTGTGGAAGGCGTTGGGGGCAAACTGCCGACGCCAATGGCGGACAAACCGGGTGCCGTCGTAGGTGTGGTCATAGATAAAATTGGTCAGGTACAGATCCGGCAGGGCATCGGCGGCCTGATGGGCCCGGATGGTATCCAGCAGCTTCCGCAGGGCGGCCTCGTCCACCCAATCGTCGGAGTCCACCACCTTGTAGTAAAGACCGGTGGCTTCCTGCATACCCCGGTTGACACCGGAACCGTGGCCGCCGTTCTCCTTGTGGATGGCCCGGACGATGGTGGGATATTTTTCCTGATAGCCGTCGGCTATGGCGGCGGTGCCATCCTTGGAGCCGTCGTTGATGATGAGGATCTCCACATCCTCGCCGCCGGAAAGCAGGGTATCTACGCAATGCTGCAGATAATCCTGGGAATTATAGCTGGGAACGGCAAAACTGATGAGTTTCATAGAGTCTCCTTTTCTGCGGCATCCAGGGCCGCAGCCACCACGGCATCCATATCGTAATAGCGGTACTGTCCCAGCCGCCCGCCGAAGATCACCCGGCTTTCCCGGTCTGCCAGGGCCTTATACCGGCTGTAGAGGGAGGCGTTTTTCTCGTCGTTGACGGGGTAATAAGGCTCGTCCCCCGGCTTCCATTCCGAGGAATACTCCCGGCTGACGACGGTCTTTTCCTGGCCGGCGGGATCGAACCATTTGTGTTCGATGATCCGGGTAAAGGGGGTCTCCCGGTCGGTGTAATTCACCACCGCATTTCCCTGGAAATTGTCCGTGTCCAGGATCTCCGTTTCAAACCGCACCGATCGGTACTGCAGCATACCCAGCCGGAAGCCGAAATAGGCGTCAATGGGGCCGGTATACACCACTTTTTTGGCCAGAGCATCCCAATCGGCCTTGTTTTCCAGATAGTCGGTGCATAGCCGGATCTCCGCGCCGGCCAGCAGCTTTTCCACCATGGCGGTATAGCCGCCGATGGGAATGCCCTGATAGCGGGCGTTGAAATAATTGTTGTCAAAAGTAAAACGCACCGGCAGCCGGCGAATGATAAAGGCCGGCAGATCCTTGCAGTCCCGCCCCCACTGTTTTTCTGTGTAACCCTTTACCAGTTTTTCGTAAATATCGGTGCCCACCAGGGAAATGGCTTGCTCTTCCAGATTTTTCGGCTGGGTAATACCTGCCGCCTGGCGCTGATCTTCGATGATCTGCATGGCCTGCCGGGGGGTGGTGACGCCCCACATCCGGTTGAAGGTGTACATATTAAAGGGCAGGCTGTAAAGCTCCCCTTTGAAATTGGCAATGGGGGCATTGGTAAAGCGGTTAAATTCGGCGAATCGGTTCAGATATGCCCACACCGTTTGATCGTTGGTGTGGAAAATATGGGCGCCGTAGCGGTGGACATGGATGTTTTCCAGGGTTTCCGTGTAGATGTTGCCGCCGATGTGGTTTCGCTTATCTACCACCAGGACCCGGCAACCCCGATCCAGCATTTGCCGGGCAAACACCGCGCCGAACAGACCGGCGCCGACGATGAGATAATCATACTGCATAGCGTTCACTTCTTTCAAAAGAAGGCCGCACTGGGGATCCAATGCGGCCGGGATGAAGTTTTCAAAATTTCACCAAAGCATTATAGCACAGAATGGGATTCTTGTCAATTCTTCCAACCGGCAGCGCCCTGCAAAGAGAAAGCCGACAGACTTTGCGTCTGTCGGCTTTTGCGGGGGATTTATGGATCGCCCCTGGGATTATCTTACGTACTCAATGACCACGCGGCGGTTGGGCTCGGTGCCGGTGGAATGGGTGGTGATGTTCTCCATATCCTGCAGGGCGGCGTGGATCACATGACGCTCATAGGCGTTCATAGGCTCCAGGGTGGTGCGGCGGCGGGCCTTCAGTACCTGCTGGGCCTTCTTACGGGCGTACTTGCGGAGGCTGTCCTCCCGCTTGGCCCGGTAGTCCTCAGCGTCCACATTGATGCGGATATGGCCTTCCACATTCCGGCCGACGGAGTAGTTGGCCAGGTGCTGGATGGCATCCAGGGTATCGCCGCGGCGGCCGATCAGGTAACCCAGATTGTCTCCCACCAGCTCGGCCTTGTAGGTGTTCTCGTCCACCTTGACACAGTGGGGCACGGCGTTGGAACCCATCTGCTCCAGCAGACCCTTCAGGAACACTTCGATCTTCTGCTCCACGCTGCCGTCAAGGGCGGGGGCGTAGGTCTTGGGAGCAGCGGCCTTGGGGGCTTCGGGCTTCTTTTCGGGCCGGGGCTTGGCCTCCTTTTTGGGCTGCTCCTTCTTGGGCTGTTCCTTTTTGGGTTCTGCCTTGGGGGCAGCGGCCTTGGGAGGCTCAGACTTCTTTTCCGGGGCAGGGGCGGGGTTGTTGACCTTGGGCTTGGAACGGGACGCGCTGCCCAGGGCGCTCTTGGGCTTTTCAGGTACCACCACAGGATCCGGCACCTCGTAGGTCACCTGCACCTTGGCGGGCTGCGCGCCAAAGCCCAGGAAACCGGACTTGGCCTGCTGCAATACCTGCACAGAAACATCATCGCGGCTCAAACCCAGCTGAGCCAAAGCGGCTTCCACCGCAAGATCAATGGTCTTGCCGGTGGCAGTCAGAGTCTTTTCCATTTATTTATCCTCCGTAGAATTGTAACGGTTGGGATCGTAGGCGCGGCCCTTGCAGTAAGGACGCTCGGGAATACCGGAAAGAGTCTGCTTTTCGACGGTTTCCTCTTCTGCGATGCCCCGTTTGACTTCGTATTCTTTCTTGGCTGCGGCGCGGGCGGCCTCATCTTCGGCCTTCTGCTTCTGCTGCAGCTTCTTTTTGCTGGTATTTTCGGTGATGCCGTCGGGATTGGCGGCCCGCTTTTCGGCGCGGATACGCTCTTTTTCCTCTTCAATGGCAAGCTGCTCCAGATAACGCTCCTGACGGGCGGCATCCTCGGCGTCGTAAACCTTGCGGTAGTGCTTGGTCATGAAGTGGTTTTCGATCATGCTCACCAAGCCGCCGACGAACCAGTACAGCGACAAAGCGGCAGGTACGGTGAAGCCGATCCACAGGCTCATGATGGGCATCATCCACAGCATCATCTTGGTGGTCTGGGCGGACTGGGACTGCTGGGCAGCTTCTTTATCCTCCAGGCCCTTTTCGTTGGTGACCAGGGAGTTGTTGGATCGCTGGCTCAGCCACATCTGCACCATCTGGGAGCTGGCGGACAGCAGGGGGATCAGCAGACCGCCGAGGGCGTTCCAGCTAAACTCGGTCCAGGTCCAGATCTTCCAGTTGGGGATCTGGTTCAGGTCGATATTCAGGAAGCTGAAGTTCAGACCCTCCAGGGTGCGCTGGGAAACTTCAATGCCGGCGGCCCGAATGGCCTCGGCAAATTCTTTCAGGTGGGATGCAGCCACCAGCTGATCGTAGAAATCGTTGCTGCTGAAATACTCGGGATTGGAATTTTTCACCAAATCCACAATGGCTGCGGCAGCGTCGGCGCTTTCGTGGAGCATGTACTGGATGGGCTGACGGACAACGTGGTACAGCGGCAGCATGATAAACAGCGGCACCAGGCTCCACAGGCAGCCGCCACAACCCATGGTGGCGCCTTCTTCATGCTGCAGCTTATTAATGGCCTCCTGCTGTTTCTGCTGGTCGTTGGGATATTTGTCTTTAATTTCCTGGATACGGGGCTGCAGACGGGACATCTTCATCATGCTCTTTTTGCTCTTGGCGTTGATGGGGATCAGCACCAGGCGAACGATGATGGCAAAGAGAATCAGCGACACACCGTAGTTGGTGGTGAACTGATACAGCCAGTCCAGGATATAGCCGAAGGGAACACGGATAATATCCGCGATCTGGAATGCGAGGAACATACAATGCCTCCTTATTGGCTTTGGAAATTACGGGACCGGATCATAGTGATCGTGTTTGGAAAACGGATGACAGCGGCACAGCCGTTTGAAGGCCAGCCAGCCGCCTTTCAGGGCCCCGTATTTGGTGATGGCTTGATACGCATAGGCGGAGCAGGTAGGGGTGTACCTGCATCTGGGCGGAAATGCGGGAGAAATGTGCCTTTGATAGAACCGGATCAGAACAAGAAAGAGTTTTTTCATAAAGCGCCTCCTTTAAGCAGAGGGCTGTTCCACCAGAATGCCGGCCTTCTCTGCCAATTGCAGATAAGCGCCGACGAGTTTTTCAAAATCCCCATGAATGGATTTTGTCCGGGCGACTACCACAATATCCCAGCCGGGCTGGAATTTTTCTTCATTGAGCCGATAAACTTCCCTCAGACGGCGCCGCGCCCGATTGCGAACATGGGCCTTACCCAGCTTCTTGCTGACTGTGATGCCCACCCGGTTGCCGCCCGTCCGATTTTTACGGGCATAAAGCACCAAATAACTGTTGGCATAGCCGGCGGTGGCATACAAACGCCGAAAAATGTGATTCAATTTCAAAGCACTGGAAAATTTCATAATGATTCCCCCTAAGGATGTTTCCAAACAAACACCCAAGGCGCACCTGCAGAAATGGATGGTCGGTTTTGCGGCGAGAGATCCGGCGCAGACCGTCAAGACATTTCAAAAGTGTGCCCAAATAAAAAAGGGAGCGGGGCGATGTTCGCCCCGCACAGTCTCCCGTTTCGCCCAAAGAGGGCGTCCTATCTCGCTATCGACGGATCAGGCGGACAGAACCTTGCGGCCCTTAGCACGACGGCGGGCGAGAACCTTGCGGCCGTTGGCGGTAGCCATTCTCTGGCGGAAGCCATGAACCTTGGAGCGGTGACGACGGCTGGGCTGGTAGGTACGCTTCATATCCTTACACCTCCTGTCAAAACAACATAATTATGCTCGACAGCCAATTTTGGCCGCAGCAACACATAGTAACTGACCATACATGGTCATTCTGTGGTATTATAACCGATAAAATCAACCAGGTCAATCATTATTTTCGCATATTTGCCGGATTTTTATAAAAATTTACCAATTTCCAAAGGAAAAACAGGAAAAAAACCACCGGCCTATCTTCCAATTTTGGAAAATTTCTGAATATTTCCCGGCATCCTGGCAAACAATACCTGCGTAAACCAATTCAGGAGGTATGTTATGCGATACAAAAAAACCCTTTCTTTTGCGCTGGCGGCGCTGTTGGCGCTGGGCATTGCCGGCTCGGCCCTGGCGGCGGAGGTGGACTGCGACAGCGTTTACTGCTTCAGCCAGGAGGACTTTGCCGGGGATGAAGAACTGAGGGGCATCTGCATCACCGGTCTGCCCGACAGCAGCGCAGGCACCGTGATGCTGGGCACCCGGGTGATCCGTTCCGGCGATATTCTGACGGCGGAGCAGCTGCAGCAGCTGACCTTTCACCCCCTTCGCACCGAATCCGACGCGGTGGCTACGGTTACCTATCTGCCTATTTATGAAAACCGGGTCGCTCCGGCGGCTACCATGACCGTATCCATCCGGGGCAAGGAGGACCGCGCCCCCATCGCCGAGGATCTTGCCCTGGAAACCTATAAAAATCTGGCCATTGACGGCAAACTGAAGGTCTCCGACCCGGAAGGAACTGCCGTGACCTACACCCTGACCCGGGCGCCTAAGAGGGGCGAAGTGACCATCCGGGCAGACGGCAGCTTCACTTATACCCCTAAAAAGAATAAGGTGGGTACGGATTCCTTCACCTATACCGCCACCGATGCCGCCGGAAATGTATCCCGGGAGGCTACGGTGACCATGCAGGTGATGAAAACCGTCAATAAAACCCAATACACCGATACCATCGGCGCCGATTGCCGCTTCGCTGCGGAGTGGATGAAAAATACCGGGCTGTTCGTAGGGGAATGCATCAACGGCGAAACCTGCTTCCAGCCGGAAAAAACGGTGACAAGGGGAGAATTTGTGGCCATGCTGGTCCAGGCGTTGGGCCTGCCGGTGGAAGAAACCGCCACCAATACCGGCTTTTCTGACGATGTACCTTCCTGGCTGCGGCCCTATCTGGCTGCGGCCCAGCGGGCGGGTCTGATGGAAAATTGGCAGGAAGGCGATGTGTTCGGCGCGGAAAAACCCATTACCGGCGCCCAGGCGGCGGTTCTGCTGCAAAACGCCTTGCAGATGCCTGCGGCAGCGGTGTCCACGGAGGACGCGTATCCCGAATGGGCAGCCTCTGCCATGGCTACCATGGCGGAAAACGGCATCGTTCTGGCGGACAGTGCCATGACCAGAGGACGGATGGCGCTGGCGCTGTACCAGGCGAGCAAACTGGCGGAAACGGCGCCGGGCATGGCGTTGTATTCCTGAAATAAGAAAAAGGGCGCCTCGGCGCCCTTTTTCCTTTGCGAAAGAAAAGTATTGTTTACAGGATATTTTTCTGTAGGGCAAGGCTATGGCCTTGCCGCTGCAGCATCAAAACCAGCTCTGTTGGTTATGGAAACTATCCGCAATAACGGGCAGCTCCCAAACTGTAAGGGTAACGGTGAGGTCATAACCTCACCCTACAGTGTAGGATTTTTGTAATCGTGCTTTATCTGCCCAGGATATCCTGGCCGGCGAAGAATTTCTTCATGGGCACATACAGCGCCGCGGCCAGAACCACAGCGATCACGGTGTTGGGCAGCATATACACGCCGTTATACACGATGGAATACACATGGGGATTGGTAAATACGCCCAAACCCTCCAAGCCTTCGATGCCGGTGGGCTCCAAAATGCGATACAGCGTAATGCCGCTGAAATAATGCACGGCGAACCGGCCCAGGCAGCCAATGGCCACGCAGGGGAAAATGCCCCAGGCTTTGCCCCGGAAGAAGCCGCCCACCGCCAATGCGGTGTAGGCCACCAGATAGTCCAGCAGGATCGACTGCCAGCCCCAGGCATAGCCGCCGCCCAGCAGCATATCCAGCAGACCGTAGGCAAAGCATACCAAAAGACCGCGGCCCAAGCCCCAGCGGTGTACATACAACAGCAGCGGGAACATGGCCAGGGTAATACTGCCGCCCTGGGGCAGACTGCCGAAGATCATGGCGGACAGATAGTTGAGCACTACGGCGATGGCCAGCAGGATGGCGCCCTCGCAAAGGGCGCGGATGCGAAGATGGGATTTGTTTTGCATGAGATTTCCTCCTTAAAAAATAATGATCACATTACAACCGTCCAGGTGCAATGTGATCCAAGAAGAATCCCATGTGTGCATCTTTCCCTACGACGGTACTAACCGTATCAGGTTCACGGGTCTTACGCTACCAAGCGAGATCTCAGCCGGATGCATCCGGCTCCCCGAAGACTTATTTGTTTTGCGATCATCTTCATTATAGCCGGGATTCCCGAAAAGTCAAGCGTAATCCGAAAAAAGCGGGTTTCTTCGGCGCGGCAAGCCTGGATTTTCAAAATTTGTATGGTTTGCATGGGGGAAAATACGGGTCCGGAGAGGGGGATGGCTGTGGCTGCAGGGGAAACCAAAAAGACATTTGTGTTTCCCAGAATTTTATGAAAAGTAACAAAAAGTTCAAAAATAGGCAAAAAAACGGATAAATACGGAGAAGTTCTAATTTTTTTGTGAAAAATGTTGGTTGATTTTACAACAATTTTTGTTGACAAAACAACGAAAATCGTTTACAATACAACAAAATGGTTGTAATGACAACAATTTAACAAGGAGGGGAACCGTATGATGCATAATCGGTTTGAACAGTTTTCCGCGCTGATCATCCGCATCACCAAGAGCATCCGCAAGATCAAAACCATCGAAATGGATATCCATGGCCTGCGCAGCTCCCACGTTTCTTGTCTGTACTATCTCTACATAGGTGGGCCTATGACCGCCGGCGAACTGTGCGAAAAATGCGAAGAAGATAAATCGGCCATTTCCCGGGCATTAAAGACCCTGGAGCAGGATGGCTATGTGCAGATGCGCGCCGCCAAAGATAGCAAGTATAAAAACCGGCTTGCGCTTACGGAAAAGGGTATGACCGTAGGTAAGCAGATATCCGATGAAATTTTGCTGATCCTGGCGGATCTGGCGCTGGTGACCACCCACGAAGAGCGGGTCGTGTTTTTTGAGTGCCTGACCAAAATCTCCAACGGCCTGGATGAGATCATCGACCGCCGTGTGGAAGAACTGGCAAAAAGCAAAACGGAATTTCTAGAAGAAGATTAACCTGCCGACCAACCGTTCTGATCGTAGACCGCATCGGAACCTGAAACCTTTTACAAAGGATTTGATCAAACAATAACCGTCAACCAAAGCGCGATGCGTAGCATTGCATCTTCGCCGTTTTCTACGGCGCACAACATAGTGCCGCCAATGTGCCGGCAGGCGATTTGCCTGCCGGTGGTGTGCTGTAAAGGTAACGCATTGCGCAGCGAAACGAAAATATTGACAAAGAGGTATCCGATCGCGATGAGGAAACGAATAAAATGGATCGCCGTGTGCACGATGGGTGTACTTAGTGCGGCCATAATTTCCTGTTTGGTCCTGTGGGATGGGCAAGGTGAGCATCCGCCCCGGGAATCAATGCCGCCGGGACTTGCTGCGCCCAGCAGTAAGCCATCGCCGCCGGCCACCACAGAACCTACGGTGCATATTTGCGAATTTATCTACTGCAGCACCCAACAGCCCACCTGCACCGCCGAGGGCAAAAAGGTATTTGCCTGTGTCTGCGGCCTGCAGCAGGAAGAAGCGATTCCTAAAATTGACCACACCTATGTGTACGATCACACCGTAGAAGCCACCTGTACCACCGAAGGTAAGACAGTGTACACCTGCGTTTGCGGCGACGAGCAAACCGAAACCATCCCCATGCTGGCCCATAGCTATCAGTACAGCCACACGGTGGAGGCCACCTGCACCGCCGAGGGCAAAAAGGTGTTTGCCTGCGTTTGCGGCCTGCAGCAGGAAGAAGCGATTCCCAAAATTGACCATACTTATGTGTACGATCACACCGTAGAAGCCACCTGTACCACCGAAGGTAAGACGGTGTATACCTGCGTTTGCGGCGACGAGCAGACCGAAACCATCCCCATGCTGGCCCATAGCTATCAGTACAGCCACACGGTGGAGGCCACCTGTACCGCCGAGGGCAAAAAGGTGTTTGCCTGTGTCTGCGGTCTGCAGCAGGAAGAAGCGATTCCTAAAATTGACCATACTTATGTGTACGATCACACCGTAGAAGCCACCTGCACCACCGAAGGTAAGACGGTGTATACCTGCGTCTGCGGCAAGCAGTTGCAACAGACCATTCCTGTTATCGATCACAGTTATACATTCAGCTACACGGAAGAACCCACCTGCGTAACAGAGGGCAAGACAGTTTATGCCTGTGTCTGCGGCCAACAGCGCATAGAAGCGCTGCCGAAAACCGACCATGTTTACCGGTTGCATCAAACGGTGGATGCCACCTGCACTGCTGAAGGCAAGCAGATCTACAGTTGCATCTGCGGCCAGCAGAGGATCGAGTCCATACCCATGACCCCCCATAGCTATGTCTACGACCATACCGTAGAAGCCACCTGTACCGCCGAGGGAAAAACAGTGTATAGCTGCGTCTGCGGCCTGCAGAAAACAGAACCTATCGCAAAAAAACCCCATAGCTATCTCTACAGCCATACGGTGGATGCCACCTGTACTGCCGAAGGCAGGATGGTATACACCTGTGTCTGTGGTCTGCAGAAAACAGAACCCATCGCAAAAATCCCCCACAGCTATCTCTACAGCCATACAGTGGAGGCCACCTGTACTGCCGAAGGTAAGAAGGTATACGCCTGTGTTTGCGGCAAGCAAAGAACCGAGTCCATTGCCAAACTGCCCCACAGCTACCAATACAGCCACACGGTGGAGGCCACCTGCACCGCCGAGGGTAAAACGGTATACGCCTGCGTTTGCGGCAGGCAAAGAACCGAGTTCATCGCCAAGCTGCCCCACAGCTACCAATACAGCCATACGGTGGAGGCCACCTGCACCGCCACCGGCAAGATGGTATATGTCTGTGTCTGCGGCAAGCAAAGCATTCAGACCCTGGCGATGCTGGCCCATAACTATCAGTGTACGGAGACCCTGGAGCCTACCCAAACGGCAGAGGGTTACCGGATCTATGTTTGCGCCGGTTGCCGGCATTCGTATACCGATATTCTGGAGAAGCTGCCGCCGTCGTATATGACGGAGCATTGCCGGGAGAGCTTGCTGGGCAAGGCGTTGCCCCATACCACATATTATACCTACATGATGCCCATTATGGCCCGTTACGCCGCTAAGCTGAGCAGGGAGGCGTCCCTGGCCGCCGGTCTGCTGGCAATGCCCGCCTATGACAGCCGGGATGCCTTTGTGGAGGAATTCCGGGTGGTTTATCGCTATATGTACTTTAATGTACCCCATTCGGTGGTATCCGATCAGGCTGCCGGCACGGCGCAGTTTTTGGCTTGGTCGGACAATGAGCAGTATCGTCTGCTGGAATGCTGCTATGATGAGGTGTACCGCATTTTGGACCAGCTGGGCATCGACGGAACCACCAGTAAGTACGATGCCATTTACCGCATCAACGACTATCTGTGTGAAAGCCGGTTCTATCAGACTGCGGCGGACCAGGACATGACCGATTACTACAACAACTCCACCTATTTTTCCATATTTGCCTGTGGCGCCAACTGCCATAACTACGCCATCGCCTTCCAGATGCTATGCCTGGGCGCCGGTATCGAGTGCCATTACTATCCCTCCAAGTCCATGAACCACGCCTGGAATTTGGTGTATATGGAAGACGGTACCAGTTATTGGGTGGACGTGTGCTGGAATGATGCTCAGTACCAGTTCTCCGACGGCCGGGTGGTGGAGACCTCCGTGGCCAACGGCGTGCCCGCCGCTTCTGTGAAGCGTCTGCGGGAGAGCTATTTGCTGATCACCACGGAAAAACTGCTGGTGGACCATAAGCTGTAACAACGAAAAAACAGTCCCGCAGGAGGAAATTTCTGCCGTGATATGCTACCCCCATAAAAAACAGTTTCCTTTTTCACTGTCTCTTATGGGGGTAGCATATCACTTAATCAAAAGCAGTCCCTAAGAGGTACCAATTCCGCCTCTTTTGGGACTGCTTTTTCTTTGTCTGCCGTTTCTGCCAAAACCTGTTTTGCGGCAGACGAACATTTTGCACCTTTTCAGGGAGTTGCGCCAATGGTTGTATTGAGCACCCCAGATCCTTCGCTCAGATAGGTATCGGGTGCATAGCGCATGATCTTCAACCGAATTCCAGTGCCTGCAGAAAGTGCCCGAATCAGTTCCACATCCTTCACATATTCACCCGGTTTCAAAAGTCCGGTTTCCCCCAGGCTGTTGTCATTTTCGTCCAACACGCGGAGTTTGAGATAGACATTGTTGCCTTCCGCATTGGTAAAATATACGGTTGCTTTGTTGCTGTCCATGGTAACATTGGCGCAGGATGTTTTTGGCTTCCCGGTAAACCCATTCGCCTTCCTCGGTTAGCGTGACCCGCTGCCGGGCACCGCGCTGGATCAGACGGACATTCAAGGCGTGCTCCAACATATTGATATGGGAACTGACGGTGGATTGGGTCAGATACATAGCCTCCGCCGCTTTGGTAAAGCTGTGAAATTCTGCCGTGGCCACAAAGACCTCCAATTGCCGCAGATTGATCTCTAACATATAAATGCCCCTTTAATAACAGGTATTGATCGATAAAATCGATTATAGTCCATCTTATTTAAGGGAAAAGGTCAAGAAGAATGGATGTGGTGCGTTGGGAAAGCAGGCCATTACGGGAAAAACCACAGCCAAATGTAGCAATACGCAAAGGATCTCGATAGTTTTACTGCTATCCGGGGATCGCTTCGTACCGTACAGGCCTGGCGCCTGTGAATAACTGTCCAAAACAGTAGCCGGGGTGCAAATGAAAAAAATCACCGATATAATTAACAATATATGGTACTTGTTTTATGCTGTATGCATACTTATTATATAGTATAAACCATAGGAAGGCGCGGCATTTTTGTCGCAGATAAGGTTTTTTTAAATTTCTATCGTAAAATGTGACAAAATTTTGAATATTTGTCGTCTTATATATTACAACTGTTCATCTGCTGTAGAAGGGAAGTGGTATTATGGGCGGACACAAGACGCCGAAGGCGTTCGCCAGCGATGAAGAGATCATATCACCGCTGCTACCACCGTCTATGCCAAGTGGGCAGATACCGTGCTTGGTCAGGATGAATATATGGTATCCTTCGACCTGGGCTATGAAACCGAGGGCTACGCCGAACTGTCGGAGCCTTTTGGCAAGGCGTTGGTTGTAGATGGCAGCAGTATGGATCTGATGAGCAATTGCACTTATGCGGATGTTGCGGCAGCAATTGACTACTTATCCGATGCGGATAACGAATTCCTTCAATTCTGCGATTACATGGAAGCGTTTATGGAGGAATATGGCGATCTGCCTCTGTTCGGTGTGCAAACGATTCGGCGGGCTATCGGTTATGTGACCAGAGAAAATGTAGAGTCTGCCCTACAGGTTCTGAAATTTCTGAAAACCATTCATGATGATTTGGCACCGGTACCGGAGAAATGGACGGAAGCAGACCTTGCCCAACATGGCAAGACCATTGAGGCCGCTGCCAGACATATCCGCAATTTTGAAAATCCTGCCCTCGTTATGAAACTCTGCTCCGTGGTATCCGCATGGAGAGCAAAGAACGACTATATCGAGATTTTGTATACGTATTATTATTCCCATCAGCCCAGCCTTCTGGTGGAGGATCTGTGGGGGCGTATTCCTTTGCCCGGCAAATTGCAAATGCTGTACGATTATATCGTTCAGGCCTCCACGGTTTTGCAAACTGTGGAAGCTATGGGTGCCCAGTCGCTGTGGTATGATTTGGTGAATTTCCATTACTATTGCACCATGTGCGAAAAAACAACGGAAGAAATCATGACCGGCACGGATGAACTGAGCAAAAAGCTGTATGCCTTTATTGATTTTGATTCGCTTCAGGAGAACTATTTGCTGTATAGCAGTATGGGCTACCTAAACCTGACCGGTCCGCTGTACGGAGATCCGGAATATGCACAGTTGCTGCAGGATTTTATGGGAATTTACATCCAGGCCGTGAAGCAGTACGGCCAGGTAGATCTGGACGAGAATCAAGCGCTGCTGCAAAGCATTTTTGACCGATTCAGCGCTTTGACACCGGCAAAACAGAGAGCCTTTTTGTCCTCGCTGTATTACAATTATGGCCGCGAAGAAGTGTACGATTCCATGCTGATGGATTATGCGGAGGGTACGGCCAACGGTACATTCGTATATTTGATGGTTGCCTATTTCAGGCAATATCTGCCGGAAAGCACCCATGCCATGTTGCAGGATTTGCTGCTGGCAATGGAATATTACATGAATAACAGCTTGTATGCCGATGCGCTGAGCAACTTTGATGCCAAAATGGAAAGCCTCCGGGCAGCTTATCAGACCTTGTCCCAGGAGGACCAAGCAGCGTTTGACCAATATCTTGGCAAAACTTACCGGAAATATCTGCGTCTGCACGAGATTCAAAAGAATGGTGTTTCCGTGGATCAGCAGAGCTATCAGCCGCTGTTCCAGGAAATGGTCCAGGCCATCCGGGATTTTGGAATCATGTATTCCAATCTTGCCAATGTGGAAACCGGCGGGCTGAATGAAGGCATGATGGCTGCTACAATTGCTGCTTATGAGCGGGCAAGTCTGCTGGCCAAGCAGATTCAGGCATTGGGCAACGATGAAATCATGGCCCTGTTCTACACCCAAATCATGGATTTCACAGAAGAAAACAGAATGCCGCTGGATACGGCACTCATGAATCTGCGGTGGAACTTTATTGTGTTAATGCACAGAACCACCTACAGCATTACCGATAGCGAGGGCGCATCCAGGTCCTATTTTGCCTGGGATTTCTATAGATCCGGTGCGCTGAGTGAGTTCTTGGGAGAGGCTTTCGGCATGATGAAGCTGCAGTACCAGGGAAGTACGGCCTTCGATGCCGCAAAGATCCAAATGCTGATGCGGATGTTCCGTGAAAATATTCTGCAAGATCCCACTGCCATCACGGCATTCTACACCTTTGATGGAGATTATTTCTACTATGGTGGTTTGCGCAGTTTCTTTACGAAAGTGTTGACGGCGGAAAATCTGGCTTTGGCAGAAAAGCTGCTGGAGGCGGAACGTTGGCTGTGTAACTACCGTACGGCTGCGACAGAGGAGGAAAAGGCGGCGTGTTTGGCTTCGTTTGAAGCTGTAATGGCAGAGGCAGTCAATTTGTATGGCGCTGTGACCAATACGGAAAACTTTGAAACGTACCTGTCCGAAATGTACCGTTTTTATGGGCGCCTTTCTTCCCAAATGCAAACAGCCGCATAACCACCGATAAAAACAGCAACAATTCCCGGCTGAAAAGCCGCATCCTCCTATCCAGCTAGGGCACCCCTGTATAGGGGTGCCTTAGTTGGTTTTGGCGCTACCCCAACTATTGACATAGAACCATTATTTACTATGGAGGTATTAGCCTATGAAGAAAACCCCGCTGTGGGGAAATGCATTACTAATCTTAAACGTTCACCTGGAGTATGACACCCTTAATCGATATCAATTGTATAGGAAGGAGGCATCCGATGATGCGGACAAATGAGATCCCCTATTGGGAGAAGTATATGCTGACGCAGCGGGAAGCGGCGGAATATTTCCACATCGGCGAAAATATCATAAATGACTGGATATACGAGTTCCGATGTGATATAATGAAAAAAACATAAGGGAGCGCATTGTATGGTAAAGATACTGTTCGTCTGCCACGGGAATATTTGCAGGTCGCCTATGGCGGAATTTGTGATGAAGGATCTGGTGGCCAAGGCCGGGCGAAGTGGGGAATTTCACATTGCGTCCGCGGCGGTGAGCCGGGAGGAGATCGGCAATCCGGTGTATCCACCGGCCCGGCGGGAGCTGCAGCGCCACGGGATTTCCTGCGATGGCCATGCCGCCCATCAGATCACCCGGGCCGAGCTTGACGCGTATGATAAAATATACTATATGGACAGCTCCAATGCCCGGTATCTTCGCCGCCTGTTTGGCGATGCCGCGGAAAAATGCCGGCCGCTTCTGTGCCGGGATGTGGCCGATCCCTGGTACACCGGAGATTTTGGCGCCACGTGGCGGGATATTTTGGAGGGCTGTCAGCAGATTTTGGAGGAAAGCGTATGCTGAATCGGGAACTTTTAGAGAATCAGCTGGCGGAATTTCCGCTGTTTGCCTATGGCTTTTTGAACCCGAAGACCTTGGATTTTACAGAACGGGTCCGCTATATCTGCTCTACGGAGTGCCCCATGTACGGAAAAACATGGGCCTGTCCGCCGGCGGTGGGCAGCGTGGAAAATTGCCGGGCCAAATGCCAGGCATATCCGAATTGCCTGATGATCGCCACCATTACGGAGGTCAGCGACATCGCCAATGTGCAGGAAGCGCTGGACACCCGGGGTGACCACGAAGCCATCACCACGCAGGTGGCGGCGCTGATGCAGCAGCAGGGGATCCAGCCCTACATACTCTCCACCGAGGCCTGCGCCATCTGCGAAAAATGCGCCTACCTGGATGGCCAGCCCTGCCGATTCCCGGAGAAAATGCACCCCTGCGTGGAAAGCCACGGGATTAATGTGATTCCGGCCATGGAGGCGCTGGGCGTGCCCTTTATTTCCGGAGAAAATGTGGTTACCTGGGTGAGCTTGTTGTTTTTTGTGGAATAAACATGGAAAATAACTCTTGCAAAATGGAAAAAGGTATGATATAATATCGTGCGTGTCCGATGCGGGCGCACAACCATTGGGATGTCGCCAAGCGGTAAGGCACCAGACTTTGACTCTGGCATTCGTAGGTTCAAATCCTGCCATCCCAGCCAGTTGACCCGCTAGCTCAGTTGGCAGAGCAATTGCCTTTTAAGCAATGGGTCTGGAGTTCGAATCTCCAGCGGGTCACCAAAAAAGAACACCACCCATAGGGTGGTGTTCTTTTTTGCCGCTGGAGATTCGAAAAATAAAATGCGGCGCGGACGAGCGCCGCCGGCGACGGCTCGACGGAGCCGAACAATGATTAAACGAAACTCCAGCGGGGTTCGGTACATGGAAGAACAGAGCGCCCATAGGGTGGTGTTCTTTTTTGCCGCTGGAGATTCGAAAAATAAAATGCGGCGCGGACGAGCGCCGCCGGCGACGGCTTGACGGAGCCGAACAATGATCAAACGAAACTCCAGCGGGGTTCGGTACATGGAAGAACAGAGCGCCCATAGGGTGGTGTTCTTTTTTGCCGCTGGAGATCCGAAAAATAAAATGCGGCGCGGACGAGCGCCGCCGGCGACGGCTCGACGGAGCCGAACAATGATTAAACGAAACTCCAGCGGGGTTCGGTACATGGAAGAACAGAGCACCCATAGGGTGGTGTTCTTTTTTGCCGCTGGAGATTCGAAAAATAAAATGCGGCGGGTATATTTTCCGCAGATCCGGCCATCCTATTGCCAATGATCTTGGGAAGAAGGCTTGGATGTGGGGAAGACGAAGAAATACATTGCCAGCTTTTTGTTTGTGGCAGCGCTGGCGGCCTGGCATTTGTTTTCCGGTGGCTTTACGGAAGCGCAGGGCAGGGAAAAATGGCGGCTGTTATGCGATGCTTTGGCCATTCCCGGCGTACTGTTGCTGTGCGCCGGGCTGTGGGTATTTTGCTGTCGGCAGGGGGCGCTGGATGGCCTGGGTTATGGCCTGCGGCGGCTGAGATTCGGCAAAAACAGACCGGAAAGCTTCAGCGATTATGCAGCCCGGAAACACGCCGGCCGCTGTGGAGGTTACGGCTGCTTTTTCATCGCCGGGGGCATCAGCACGGCGCTTTCTCTGCTGGCGATGGGGATCTATTACCGGTTATCATAAAAACGGATGCTGCATGCATCCGTTTTTGGTTTATTTTCGGGAGAATTGTGGCATACTATGTATCGGCAGGTAGGCGCCTACCTGCCATTTCGCGTCTTTCCGGCGACACACTTGACAGAAAATGTAAACAAGACCATCGTCACGGTGTTGCGTTTCATTTACTGTCCATGGGTAGTATAACCGGAAAGGGCGGGTTTATGCGGAGGGAAGTATGGAAAAATTTGCCGTTATTCTTGTGATCCTGGTGGCGCTTTGGATGTTGCTCCGGCTGCTGATGACGCCCATCAAATGGGGCTGGAAGCTGTTGATCCACGGGCTGGGAGGCGTAGGCTGCCTGTGGCTGCTGAATTTTCTGTCCTCATGGACGGGGATCTGTTTCCCGATCAACCCGGTAACGGCGCTGATCTCCGGCGGCCTGGGGGTGCCGGGAATCGCGCTGCTGGCCATGGTGCAGATGTTTTTATAATAAAAAACCGGGATGCGCAGGCATCCCGGTATAGGGTTCGTTACTTTTCGATATGAACGTTCAGGTGAGGATAGGTCATCTGGATGCCTTCCTGATCGAAGACCTTCTTGATGTTCAGGGTAACAGCCTTGTGAACATCCCAGTAGATCTCGGTGGGGCACCAAACGCGGATCACATACTCGATGGCGTGATCACCGTAAGCAGCCACATTGGTGAAGATGGGCTGGTCGGCCAGGATGCCCTCTACATTACCGGCCTTTTCCAGCGCGGCCATGACCTTTTCCACGGGGGCATCATAGCTGGCGGATACGTTGATATCCACGCGGCGGGTGCCGGTGCAGGAGAAGTTGGTGATGTCGTTGGCCACCACGGTGCCGTTGGGGATCTGGACCAGCTTGTTGTCGGGGGTGATCAGCTTGGTGTAGGCAATGCCGATCTCCTGAACGGTGCCGCTTTCACCGGCGATCTCTACAAAGTCACCGGACTTGAAGGGGTGGGTCCACAGCAGGGTGAAGCCGCCGATCAGGTTGGTCAGGCAGTTCTGCAGAGCCAGGGAAATGGCCAGCGTGACCACGGAAGCCAAAGCCACGATGCCGGTGATATCAATACCCAGGCTGGAAGCGGCGGTCAGCAGCAGCAGGACATACAGAATAACATTGGTCAGGGACAGGATCAGGCTGTGAGCAGCCTTCTCCAGCTTGGACTTGGCAAGGGCCTTGCGGATGATGGCGCAGACGATGCGAATGACGATCATGCCGACCAGCAGGATCAGCACGAAGGGCAGCAGTCTGCCCAGGGCGGTGGCGCCCAGAGAGTTAAACCAGTTAATAATTCCGTCTAACATGGGGTTGTCTCCTTTTTATTTATAGTACAATAATAAAATATACCATGTTTTTTAGAATTAAAATGAACAAAATGTAAACTTTTACTATAAGAAATGCCGCCGATGGACCATCGGCGGCATAAATGTTTACGCATTGTCCTTGCCCAGTTCCACGCCGGCGCTGTCGCTGGCGGAGATCCCCAACTGACCGTTGGCCAGGGTGTAGGCGTAGGCCTCAGCAAAGGTGGCCCAGGTGTCGGCCAGGTAGAGCATACCGTTTTCCACGAAGTACACACCGGACCATTCCTGATGGATCAGCGACTCAATATCCATGGAGGATACCTGATGCTGCACATACTGCTCCAGGGACATGCCGTACTGGATCTTCAAAAGGGCATCCAGCTCCTGGGCGCTGGTGTCCCGGCCATACATATCCAGTAGATTCTGCCGGACCATTTGGGCGGCGAACTGACGGTAGGCATCCGCGTCCACATCTATGGATACCACTGCGTTGCCGGTGATGTCAAAGGTCACGGTGACGGTGGTGTTCAGGGTGGCGGTGATGCCGGTCAGACCCAGCATGTCGCCGGGGAGGGCAGCGGTGCCGGTCCAAACGCCCTGCAGGGGAGCGCAGCGGTCGCTGTCAAAGCGGCCGGAGTTGTCCAGCGGTGTGCCGTTGGCGTTGTAGCAGGTCCGGGCGATGACGGAGCCGGATTCGCTGTAGATGGTTACGCTGTAGCTGCCATCGGCAAGATAGTCGGTGCGCTGAGACAGCCGGGTGAAGCTGTCGGCGCCGGAGGTGACCAGATTGTAGCGCTCTTCAAAATGAGGCTTGCTGTTCAGGGTGCAGCTTCGCTGGGTATAGATGCCGATGCTGTCATACTGATACTGGAATTCATAGGTCTGGACAGCCTTGCCCTTGGAATCATAGACCACCCGCTTGGTGGGATCGCCGTAGTTGTTGTAGGTGGTGTGTTCCTTGGTGCCGTCAGCCAGATAGTAGGTCTCATTGAGCAGACCGAAATGCTGGCTGCTGTAGGTTGCTTCGTAAGTAAACTTGTCGTCGGTGATATGCTTTTCGGAGAGAATATTGCCGTATTCATCGCATACCAGCTCGTAACGGACGGATTTGACCAGATTGCCGTTGCCGTTGTATTCCTTGGTGGTCAGCAAATGGCCCCAGTTATCCCAGGTGGCTTCCTCGGTGAGCACGCCATCGGTGTAGCGTTTTTCGGAGAGAATGTCGCCGTAGTCGTTGTAGCTGTAGGCGTAGGTTTCGGTGTAGAGCAGGGTGCCGCCGGCATCATACTCCCGGGCCATGATGTAGTGGCCGAATTCATTGTACATCCACAGGAAGGTGGTGTTGCTGAATTCGCTGTGGAAGATCTCTGCGTTGCAGACGGTGCAGACCCCGTCCTCCAGACGGTGCTGACCCCGGTTGACCACTTCGCCGCATTCACAGGTCTGCCAGTGATAGTCTTTATCCATGGTGTAGTCGATGAAAGCCGGACGGCAGGTGTGGCCGGAAGGGATGGAAGGACCGGGAGGATTGATAGGACCGGTGGTAGGTGTAGTGGGATCGGTAGGATCGGTGGGATCCGTGGGCTGCGTCGTAGTGGGCTGGGTGGATGTGGGGCCGGGGGGCGGCGTAGTGGGCTTGTTGCCGGTGGTGGTGGGATCCGTTTTGCCGCAGGCGGCCAAAAGCGTCATCACCAGCAGACAAACCAATAAAACACGAAACGTATATTTCATGGTATAGCCTCCTTGCAAGGTATATTTTTGCCATTATATCATATTTTTTTGCATCCGTCAATGAAACAAAAAAGGAATAAATGGGCAAAAATTATTTCTTCAGCGCCTTACGCAGCATCGGCACCGTGACCAGAGCAATACCGCCGCCGATGAGGGCGGTCAGCAGTTGAGGCCAGGCGAACATGGTGGGCAGTGCCTGCAGCATAGGGGGCGCCAGCAGCACGACCTGGCCCAGCTTTTTGCCCAGCAGACTGTCGGAAGCCACACCGCAGATCAACTGCACTACCAGCAGATACAGCACCGCGAATTTAACACCGGCGGCAGACATCAGCGCCACCGGCTGCCGCCAAAGGGGCTTATGGCTTTTGCCGGCAATGAGCCGCAGCAGCGCCACAAAGCAGGCGTTGCCCAGCATGATGGGCAGCACGGTGATAAAATTGGGGGCGATGCCCAGCAGAAAGGCGAAGATAGGGGAAATCAGCGCCACGGTGATGCCGCAGCTCATGCCGCCCACCAGCACGGCGATGGCCAATATGGCGTTCACACAGGAACCGGTGACCAACTGGCCCAGGGGCTTGGTGATGGCCTGCAAGGCTACCAGCAGGGCCAGCATTACGGCCGTTTCGGTGATCCAACGGATTTTTTGTTTCATAAAAACACCTCGTTTTTTGTTCTGTATACAGTTATACTCCTGTTTTCTGAAAAAAGCAATGGGTATCTTTTGACAAAAGGAAAAGCGGAGGATCGCGCCTCCGCTTTGGATCTTATACAGCCAATTTGGCTTTTTTGGCTTTGCGCACCAGGCCGCACACACCGTAATACAAAACGATGTACACAATAAACAGCGCCACCACCGACAGCGGATAAAACACCTTGTGGCCGCCCACCAGGTTGTAAAGAATGTCATAGGGTGTGCCGTCGCCGGCCATCAGGAACATATAGTTGTAATCCAGCAGTATATTGGCCGTATAGGCGGCCACACAGAAAAACAGCAGGATCCCGAAGGTGATGCCGATGTTCTTTCGCTTCAGGCTGGCCATGCCGCTGATGAGAATATACAGCGAGGCGAAGCCGGCGATGCTGTGGGTCACACCGGAAACCACATTGTCAAAGGACAGCACCGGATAGCAGCCGTAATTCTGACCGGCGCCGTAGGTGCCCAGCACTGCGCCTAAAATGCCGAAAATACATACAAAATCCAAAGAGGATTCCTTGATCCGGCCCTTGGTGAAAGCAGCTACGGGAAGGGCGATCAATTGAATGCTGCAAAGAAACAGGGGCAGATTGTACAGCCAGGACCAGGGATCCTCTGCCCGGAAGCACAGCAGCACGATTTTGAACAGTTCAAAGCCGTCGATCAGCAAAGCGGCCCAAATCAATACCCGATTTTTTTGCCGGGGCAGCGCAAATCTGTTTTTGCGTCCCAAAATCACAGCCAGGGCTACCATTACCGCCATCAGCGAGGTGACAAATACCAAATGCTGCCAGGACAGAAAGCCTTCTGCCGGCCGCTGGTAACCGCCGAAACCAAAAAACTCCTTCATAGATGTACCCACCTTCCAAAGACTCCCAAAGATCAAACAGTAATATAACACAGAAGGTGGGATTTGTATACTATAAAAATTACAAAAAGTAAAAAATATTTTCGTATTTGTAATTTTTGATCAAAAAAGCAGCGGACCCTTGGGTCCGCCGCTTGAGCTTATGCAAAAATCACGATCAATCCCACCAAAATTCCAACAATGGTGGAAAATGCCGGCAGTTTGCTGTGGTACATCAAAATGGACTGGGGCAGAATTTCGCCGAACACCACATACAGCATGGCGCCGCTGGCAAAACCCAGGCTCATAGCCAGGCCGATGGCGCCGATTTCTCCCAAAGCAAAGCCCAGCAGGGCGCCCAGCACCGTGGGAATGCCGGAGGCGGCGGTGATCAGAACGGCTTTCGCTTTTCCCATGCCGCCGCTGATCAGCGGAACGGATACGGCCATACCTTCGGGAATGTTGTGCAGACCGATCAGCACCGCCAGCAGCAGCGCTGCGTTACCCAGCACCGCGTCGTTGCTGGCGTAGGATGCGCCGATGGTCATGCCCTCGGGCACATTGTGCAGAGCGATGGCGCAGGCCATGACCACACCGGCTACGAACAGACCCATTTTGTTGCCCTTTTCTGCCTGATGGTGCCGGAAGTGATCACTGTGGATCAGTTCGTCCAGATCGTCGGCGGTTTTGGGGTGATTTTCGTCGATATGGGCCACTTCGGGGTTGGTTTTTAGGTCGATGAGATAATTCAAAAGGTAAGTGACCGCCACGCCGACGGCCACTGCGGCCACCACGATCCAAATGCCGACTTCGGTTTCCACGGCTTCGATGACCAGGTCGCAGCATACCACGCTGAGCATCACGCCGCCGGCGAAGCTCAGAAGCAGGCTGACCATCCGGTTGGAGTTTTTCTGCAGCAGCGCGCCGATCAAACCGCCGATGCCGGTGCCCACCACGCCGGCCAGGGTGGTGGCCAGCAACAAGGTTCCAATAACGCCCATAATCCTTCTCCTGTTGTGTTTCAGAAAATTTCTAACAGGCATCATAGCACAAACGGAGAAAAAATACAACGGTTTTTGCGGAATTTTGTCGATTTTTCAGCTTGGTTGGGACTTTCCAAAAACGGGTGGTCTATGTTATACTATTTTGAAAGGAGGCGATACCATGCTGACATATGAAGAGATCACCAAAAGCGAAGCCATTAAGACCTATATCATCCGGGCGGATGAGTCCCTGGGAGCCCTGGGCTTTACCGAACACAGTTTTGCCCATGTGATCCATGTGGCCCAAACCGCCGGTTATATTTTGCAGACCATGGGATTCGATTCGCGCACCGTGGAATTGGCCAAAATCGCCGGATATCTGCACGATATCGGCAACCTGGTGAACCGGAAGGACCATTCGCAATCCGGCGCTGTGATGGCCTGGAGCATTCTCAACGATATGGGCTGTGATCCGGCGGAGGTTGCTACCATCGTCACGGCCATCGGCAATCACGACGAGGGTACCGGTGTGCCGGTGAATGCGGTGGCAGCGGCAATGATTCTGGCGGACAAAGCCGATGTGCGCCGCAGCCGGGTGCGGAATCAGGATCCGGCCACCTTTGATATTCACGACCGGGTCAATTATTCCGTCACCAAGTCTACCTTGCAGATCGACGAGAATAAACGGTTCGTAACGCTGCAGCTATCCGTCGATACGGCCTTCGGTTCGGTTATGGATTATTTTGAGATATTCCTGCAGCGAATGATGCTGTGCCGCAAGGCGGCGGAAAAGCTGGGCCTGCAGTTTAAGCTGAACATCAACGGCCAGCAGCTGATCTGATGCAGAAAATGTTTAAGGGAGGCAAATGCCTCCCTTAAATATTTGTGTAAGGACTATAAAAAAGATATTTTCGGCCGTTTTGCGTATGACTTCGAACTCTCACAAAATATCTTGAGCTTTCTAATTTAGTGTGTGGTGGTGAGCCACCGTCAGTCGATCAGTGGC
>SVLC01000017.1 GCA_015068155.1 Oscillospiraceae bacterium
TTCGATCTCCGCGATCAGCGCAGCGGTCAGTTCATTGGGATTATTTGCTTTTGCAATATCAAGATGGGTTTGGCATTTCTCCATGTCGCCCTCCTGCTTGGCGATCAGCGCCATATAGGTGTTGACCACGGGGCAGGTGGGTTCGTTGAAGAATCCCTCATTGAGATAATCAACCATCATGTCGGTATCACCCATAGCCAGCGCGCACATAGCCGCCAGCGCATATCCCCGCCCAGAAAAGGGATTTACCGCTATGCCGTTTTCCGCCGCTTCCAGCGCCACAGCGGGGTTGCCCAATTCAAGCGCAAGCTGCGCCAGTTGCAAATGATAATCCAGCGCAAATTCTGCGCCGGTGATGGTTTCAAGCGGATTTGTATTAGGCGCGTAGCAGCGGAAGATCTCGTCCTCCATGGCTTCCAGTTCGTTTTTAAGGGAATAAAGCTCCTTCACGCTTTTTTGTTTCCAATCGTAGAACGCATCCTCGGCGGGACAGTCAGGATTTTTCTTTGCCAGTTCGTAATGAATGTTTGCCTCCGCATCCTTTGCTTGCATACGGAGCAGCAGATATTGGCAGTACTCCGCGTATGCGCTTGCATAATTAAGCGCGGCGATCTCCGTCCAATTATCAAGACGGTCACCGGACAGCTCAGACACCGTATTGCCCTCGCCCTTCAGCCACAGAATATTATCTACCGTATATCGCAGGGCGCAGACATGCGCTGCCGCAACGCTGTAATAGAACACTGCCTGGCGGTCATACATAGCCTCTGCCCGCTCGTCGCCCTTTTCAATCAGGAAGCGAAACTCGGCCTTCAGATCATCATAGCCGGCAACAGCCTGGCCGGAACCTCCGGGACCCTGGGTCGGATCATCCTTGCCGCAAGCGCAAAGGCAGAGCGCAAGGACAAGTACAAGCACAACCGTTAAGATTCGTTTTTTCAATTCATTGACCTCCTCTCACGGATTCAAAGCAAACGGACGGTGGCGGCTCGTTTTCACCGTCACCGCCCGTGGTGGTTTGGGGTTCGTTATTATCTTTGAATAGTCATTTCGATATTGCTACCGTTGTCATAGTAGTTGATCTGTATGTAGGTCACAGTCTGACCGTCATCAAGTTTGATGTCGGGATAGTATTTCCAAGAGCAAGTGCCCTTTGCCATTGCGGTATCTGCAAAAGATGCTTTCTCCATATCCTTCTGCGTAGACGCAGTCTTGCATGCCGCAAAAAGTGTTTCGCCAAAGGAATCGTAGGTTTCGGAACCGCCGGGAACAAAGAATATCTTTACATTAGAGTAGCCGTTAGGGCTGGCGACGGATTGAATAGTCCAACCGTCGGGAAGAGTGATCTTAATACCGAAGTTTTCTTCTATAACCTTTTCCCAGTTATCTGCTGAAACATCCGCAATCGCATAGCTGTCGCCGCCATCGTTACCGCCCTGACCCGCGGTCTGAGAGGTACCGGGGTTGTTGCCTTCGCTGCCGGAAGGATTGTCGGTGTTCTCACCGCAAGCTGCCAGAGAGAAGATCATCATCAAAGCGATTAAAAGTGCAAATAGTCTTTTCATCGTGCATCTCCTGATTTAATACCAATTCTCAGTTCCGACTCTAACCGATACGAATTTATACTCGTTATCGTATTGTACAACTACCTCAATATTGTCTTTTGTATAGCGTTTGTAGTACGGCTCAGTTTCATCGGTGGTGCAAGTAAAGCCTGCCGACAGTAATTGCGATCCGTAAGCATCCGCATCGGCAGCGGTGGCTCCGTAATACTCAAATTCTGCGCCCCAATACTCTTTTACAGTACCCGTTGGCGTGCCGGTCTGATAATCATATGGAATCTCGGTGTAATCATCGTCGCCTTCGCTATAGCACAACAGGTAGGTATCGCTCCACATTCTGTATCCTGCCTGCATCAGCGGAACGCCTTCCACGACCTTCGGCAGCTGATGATGAACGGGCATCGCATAGATTGTAAACCAAATGGTTCCGTCGCCTACAAACACATGGTCATCGCCATAATCGCCGTTTTCCTGATAACTCATAAACACGTACAAATCTGTACTGTACGCGTGGAATTCGCCCTTAAATCTGGTTTCGCCTATGCTGTCATCTCGATTGTCATAGCAGGCAAAATTCGTTTCAAAGTCTGCCACAAGGGTAGTGAATGTATCCATCGTTCCGGTGAACATGACCATGTAATATTCCCACGGCTTTTCTTCGCCGTCGTAATCGTCACCGTAATCGATGGAAAGGGAGCCGGGAGGATTGCTTCCGTTCTTCTCATCCAGCTTGCCCACATATTCTGTTCTATCCACTTCCGTTACACTTGCCGGTTTTTCGGGAATTTTATCGGGAAGCACCGCGCTGTCCCAAATGCCATCCAGCTCCGCGCCGGATCTGCTGGTATCCCATTGATCTTTATAAGGGCTGTTTGCGAACACGTTTTTGTAAATGTACTGTTCGGGATCGTAGGGATCATAATCCTCACCGGGCTTTTCCGGGGAGCCTCCACCGCCGCCGGAGCCGCCGCTATTCTGCAAGGTGCCGGGGGGATCCTTATCGGGATCGGTGGTGCTGTTATCTCCACAAGCGGCAAGGGACAAAAGCATCATTGCCGCCAGCAGAAAAGCAAGCATCTTTTTCATGTTTCATTCTCCTCTCATTTTTTAGTGATTCACTCTGTCGGAGACGGTTCCTCCTCGCCGGTTACCACATCATCACCGGACGGGAATTGGATCTCATAGGGAGTTTCCAGCTTCTTGCAGGTAAATTCCGTGCTGCCGGAGCCTTCCGCGCCTGCGGAGGCGCCCAGCTTCCAGGAAAGACACATGCCGGTCTCAATATCGATGCAGAAGGTATACTCAAGTCCGTAGCCAAACAGACCCACAGAATAAGTAAACTTATCGCATTCTCTGCCGGCCACCTTTTCGCTGGACATTTTCATTGGGGTTCCTTCGAAGATTTTGTAATTACCAAGATAGCCGAAAAGCGAAACGGTATAAAGCGAGCAGCTTTCTTCCATCTGTTCCCGGGTAATGCCAGAATCTTCATACACCGTTTCCGTCTTGAGCCATTTGCCGTCTTCCTGCTTGGTGTAGGTCACGGCCTTGGTCTCGTCGGAGAAATCCACCATCATTTCCGTGCCGTCGCCGCAATAGTAAAACCCATTGGGGGTCTGTGCGTAGGTGATTTTTTCTGCGGTGGGTGTCTCGCCTGTTTCCAGATTGACGATGCTCATTTCAATGTAAACGCCGTCCTCTTCCCGCATTTTCCGGAGGTTTTCCTCCATCTGCTCGTAATCGTAGTTCATCTCCACCTTTTCACCGTCGCCCAAAAGCGCGGTCAGGTCGCACGCAGAAAGGGAAAGTAACATAACTGCCGCCAAAAGCAGAGTCAAAATCTTTTTCATCCTCGATTCTCCTTGTATTATAGAGTCGTAGTTTTTAGTGTCCCTCTCCAAGGACATATGCTACACTGTAAAGGATGCTGTGGATCGGTTTCATTCTCCTACCGCACGACGGTTCCCGAAAGGCTCCAACCACAGCTCTTTACAGTATTGTTAATCAGTTAGATACCGCCTGACGGTTTATGTGGAACAAGGTTACAAGAGTAAAGTGTCCTGTGGAACCAGCATCAAATAAACATACCGGAGGTATTCATTATGATTTGTGTGGGTATCGATGTCGCCAAGGACAAGCACGACTGCTTCATCCTCAGCTCGGAAGGCGAAGTCCTAGCGGATGTGTTCACCATCCCAAACAACGCAGAGGGCTTTAGCGCACTTCTGCAAACCATTCGTAACTGCACTCGTCCGGCAGACAAAATAAAGGTAGGACTTGAGGCTACCGGACATTACAGCTACAACATTCTTGGGTTTCTTCTTGACTGCGGTCTGCCAACCTATGTCATAAACCCATTGCACACCAATCTCTACCGGAAAAGTCTGACCCTTCGAAAAACCAAGACTGACCGTGTTGATGCAAGAACCATTGCGACTATGCTAATGTCTGATGTGGACCTCAAGTCCTACACAGACACATCATATCACAACGAGGAGCTAAAGTCACTAACCAGATACAGATTTGACAAAGTTCACGAAAGGGCGAAGTTGAAAACTTCTATTTCTAGATTGGTCAACATTCTGTTTCCGGAACTGGAAAAGTTGGTTTCAACACTCCATATGGCATCTGTTTATGCACTCCTCAGCGAGTTTCCAGGCGCACACCAGATTGCGGCTGCACACCTGACTCACTTGAAGTCTGTGCTGTCTGACGCTTCTAAGGGGCGTTATGACCGCGACAAGGCTATTGAGATTCGAGATGCTGCAAGGAACTCTATTGGCTCCAGAATGCCTGCAAAGTCATTGGAATTGAAGCATACAATTCAGCTCATTCGTGAATTAGACGCAGAAATTGAAGAAATTGAAATCGAAATCAATTCCATAATGGATGAAATCCATTCTCCTATTACTACTATCCCGGGTATCGGTACTCGCATGGGTGCTATGATCCTGGCAGAGATAGGAGACTTCTCAAACTTCGCTTCTGCTGATAAGATTTTGGCTTATGCCGGTCTGTCTCCATCTACGTATCAATCTGGCCAGCTTGCGAACTGTTACGCCCATATGGAGAAACGCGGCTCCAGATACCTTCGGTACGCCATTTTTAATGCAGCCAAATATGTCTGCAATTGGGATCCAACTTTTGCTGCCTATCTGGCTAGGAAACGCGCTGAAGGCAAGCATTACAATGTTGCTGTCTCCCATGCCGCCAAGAAACTCGTACGGCTGATATACGCCATGGAAATATCTGGACAGCCATATCGATCCCGCGTGTAACAATCTCAACAACTTTTCGCAGAGCGCCGTCAACGACGCTCCTCTTGTCATGCCGTTTTGACGGTAGTAACTTTTTCTGCAACATCCTCAGATTGGGGCTTGACTTTTAATAGTTAGTCTTTCATTCATGCAGCTTTGCGCCGCAGGCAGTGCAGAATGTTCCGCTGCGGGAATTCTTCGCGCCGCATTGGCTGCAGAACATAATATCCTCCCGAACTGACGGCTGCGGCACGACCTCAGGTTGTGTATCGGTGGGTTCCTGTGTATATTCCTGCGCGGATTCTTCCGCTGCCGCGGCAGGCATTTCCGCGTTTTCTTCTTTTCTCTTGTTAAACAGCTCCCGGAATTTTCCGGAAAGGCCGCATAGTTTCTCATAGAGATCAAATGTGATCTCGGTGGTCTGCGCCACTTCCATGTAGCCTGCCATGGTCTGGCAGAGAATAAAGCTATCCAGGAATGCAAATTTTACTACCCAGGTCAACAGGCAGGCGATGAGGAACGCCAGCAAGCCACTCCATGCAAACGCCCGGAACAGCAGACCCACGGGAATAAAAATAAGGATCACCGTGATCACCACCGCCAGGACCACCTTCAGCATCGTCTTTGCCGCGTTGCCCAGCAGTTTCTTAATGTTCTGGGCATACACCACCACACCGTCGCAGGCGCTCTCAAAGGCACCCTGCTCGCTTTTGTAGAAGGTATAGCCCAGGCAGCATTCGTCTATGTATCCCAAAGAAAGCTCCACAAAGAATTTGGCCAGATCCGCCACCTTATCCATACCGGGAAGAAAATCCAGGAAATCCGCCACCTTACCGATGCCCCGCTGGATCTGCTTGACGGCACCGGTTACCAGCTTATCTACCGCAAAATAGATATTAGCGGTGGGGAAACGTTCTTTTACCTTGGCGATGCCATATTTTACCTGATTGGCAGGCACCTTTCCTGTGACGGCCGCTTCGGCGATAACCGAAATATGGCCGGCCTTTACCAGATAACCCAGGTAGTGCATTACAAAAAAGCGGACAACGCCAATGCTGCCGCACCACAGCAGGAAGCCTACCACCAGGCCGCCGTCGCCAAACAGATAGCCGATGCCCAGGAAAAGGGCCATCAAAACGCCTAAGATCAGCACCATTGCGCCGCCCAGTACCAATTTTGCCAGGCTGAAGGGCAATGTTTTTCTAAATAATACGCCTGCTTTCATTATTTTTCCTCCTTTTAATTCCGTTGCGGGTTATCTCGACAGAACGCTTCATGCCAAGACGCGCTACGACAGTTTTACGCAAGTAAACATATACAGCAAATCCAAGCGAAGCTCTCATTAAAAATCCTTGTAGCGGATCAGCAACTGCATCCGGCTGTTGACCTGCAGTTTTTTATAGATATTTTTGCAATGGAAATGCACGGACGAATGAGAAATATACAGCTCCTTGGCGATCTGCGCCTGGGTTTTATCCGTCAGCAACCGAGCAAAAACATCCATTTCCCGCTTGGACAGCATCTTTAGTTCCGGATAACGATCCAGCAACCGCTTGTACTCCGCTTCCGCCAAGGCTATGTACTCCAGAAATGTAAGTTTCTCCATCTTATCCCTCCCACTCTATTGTAAACCAACATCTGTTTTTTGTAACCTGCCTCATCGGGTGCATTTCTCTTTCAAAACTACCCGGATGGGTAGTTTTTATAAATCGCACTTGGAAAGAGGCAAAGGATATGATACAATGAAGTCGAAAAAAGTACCGATCACATGTTGATTTTATCTCCCCAATCGGGTAAAATCTATCCCACGAAGGTGGGGTTTTTTACAAAACAAGCAAAAACTACCCGTTTAGGTAGCAGAAAGGCGGAAAATTATGCATAATGACCTTCTTGAACAAAACCAACAAAAGAGGAGAGATATGCCGCTGTGGATGCTGGTCTGCTTTGCCATGTTCAGCTTTTGGCAGATGGGATTTATCTATTATTTCCTCGAGCCGTCCTCGGCTCTCGACGGAAAGATCCCCATCGACATTAACATCGATTACGGCACTACGCTGACAGCGGTTTGTTACATACTCGGTATCCTTACAATGATCTTCTTGCCGAGGATTATTACGTGGGCGCAGCGGATCGCCACGGGTGTTGCGCTTCTTTCGGCAGTTGCTTTCTTTCTTCCTCTGCCGGACGATATTCTGCGCCTTAACATTTACCTGCAGATCTTCTGCTGCTGCCTGATGATCGGCTTTGAGACCTTTCTTGTGGTTACTTACTTTTCCGAGAAAAGCGGTGTCAAGTATCTGACCTTCGGCTACGGTATCGCAGTGTTCCTGATCGCTTTGGTTCAGAACGAGGTGATATCCATCCCGTTCTCTGCCTTCCGCTATGCAATGGTGGCAGCTCTTGTGCTTCTGTTTATATTCTTCCTCCGTATGCCTACGGGTAAGGAGCGTTTGCCTCGGTTCGTGAAAAAGAGCGACGGTCTTATCGTGCCGAAGAAGATGATGTGGGGTGCTTATCTCATTGCTTTCATTGCTGCGCTGATGGGCGTTGGCGGTCCTGCGGTCGTAGGCAAGGTCGAGCACGGCGTTTCCATTATGTATTTGGTAGTGGCGCTTTCCTGTTTCACTATGTATTTTCTTTATAAGAAAGCGAACATTCATCCCTTCCGCATAGCGCCCCTGTTTGTCGGACTCGGTGGGTTCGGTTACCTTGTAATGCTTGTGTCCGCATACGTTCCCGCACTTTCCTATGTCGCCTGCATACTCATTGGATTCAGTATGACGGTATGTATGCTCGCTCCGCTTTACGGTGTGCCGATCATGAAGTCTTATCCATCCAAGTTCATAGCACCCTCTATCATGGGTCTTGCGCTCTCGGCGGTTCTCGTTCACGCCGTTATCGCCGAGATATTCCTCGGCGCACCTACCGCGCTGTACATCTTCTATGCGGTGATCATGGGTGTGCTTGTGTTCGTATATATGCAGGTGGAGCCGTTCCTGATGTTCACACTTCGCCGCAGAATCACGGATGAAGAAGCTGTTCAAGCAGCAGAGGAAGAAGCGGTCGCTGTTCCGGCTGCAGAGGTCACCGAGGCAGACACCACCTCCGATCCTCTTGCCGTCCTCACTCCGAAGGAACGGGAGGTTGCGGAATTCATCTGTATGGGTTATACCAATGCGGATATTGCGAAGCTGCTTTTCATCTCCGAGCATACCGTAAAGGATCACACCAAAAAGATCTATCCCAAGCTGGGCGTCCACAGCCGACTGGAACTTGCCACTTTGGTAAACAATTACCGTATGACCAGCAGAAAATGATCAGCCGATCCAGAATCATCTGCCCCGTTCTTTCTGCACTTCCTTGATGAAAACGCATAAACTGTCTTATAAGCGACTAAGCTTATAAGACACATTATCAGGGAGGTCATGTTATGTCTGAACGCTGCGACAGTCTGTGCTGCGATCCCCAGGACCTGCGCCAGGCCATGTCCATCCACACCCGAAAAATCACCGACGCCTGCCGGGATAAAGATTGCATTGAGGATCTGCGGGTCTATCTGACCGCCGGATCCCAAAACACCCTGGACTGCGCCGCCGGCGCCAGGGTTCGCTGCGCGGATCTGGTGTATGCTTACATTGATGTGGAGCCGGTGGCCTTCGACCGGAATCATTACTGCGTGGATGTCACTTTTTACTATCGCATTTTGGCGGATGCCATTGTCGGTGCGGCGCGTCCTGCCCCGCTGACGGGTCTGGCGGTGTTCTCCAAGCGGGTAGTGCTCTGCGGCGAAGACAGTCACACCCATGTTTACACCAGCGATACCCGTCTGGGTCAGCCCGACGGCGTAACCGCCTACGCCGCCAATCGGCCCTATGCGGTGGTGGAAGTGCTGGATCCCATGGTGCTGGCCTCCAAGGTCAAGGAAGTCTGCGATTGCAACTGCGACAATGCTCTGGTGCAGATCCCCGGCTGTGTAAAAGCGCTGTATGACGAAGAATTGGTGGTATCCGGGGAAAAGCGGCGGCTGTTTGTAACGCTGGGGCAGTTCTCCGTGATCCGGCTGGAACGGGATGCCCAGCTTGTAGTACCGGTGCTCGACTGTGCTGTTCCCTCCCGGGAATGCTGCGACGCCGGCGGCTCCACCGAGGATCCCTGCGAAATGTTCAGCCGTATTCCCTTCCCCACCGGCCAGTTCTGCCCCACCGGGTGCAGCGACGCCTGCTCCCCTGCCCCCGATGCCTGTGGCTATAAGACCTTCAGCGATTAAACAAGTTACCCCGGCACCTTTCGGTGCCGGGGTAATTAAATATGGGTACATGATATAACGCCGCTCCACCCGGGGATTTACGAACGCATAGCCCGCTTTTTGGCGTAGTTCACCGGGCCTTCCTTCATGTGGTTGATCCAGTTGAGACTCTTGCCGCAGCCGTATACCACGCAGGAATCCGGATCATCGCCCATGGCACAGGGAATACCGGTACGTTTTTCGATCAGCGCGCACATACCGCCCAACTGGCTGCCGCCGCCGGTGAGGGTGATGCCGTTTTCGGCAATATCGCTGACCAGTTCGGGAGAGGTATCCTCCAGCACCGACAGCACTTCTTCCGCGATCTGCCGGGCAGGCCGCCGCAAAACTTCATAGATCTCCGTAGAGGTGAGGGTCAGTTCTCTGGGCATACCGCTCTTGGCATCACGGCCACGGACGGTCATGGTGGTTTCCTCCGCCCGCTCGTCCACGCAGCCGATTTTGATTTTAATATCCTCGGCGGTCACTTTGCCGATGATCACGCCGTGCCACCGGCGCATATAGCGGATGATGGCATCGTCAAAGCTGTCGCCGGCCACCTTGATGGAGGAGGACACCGCCACACCATTCAGGCTCAGTACTGCGATATCCGTCGTACCGCCGCCGATATCCACCACCATATGGCCCCTGGGGCCGCGGATGTCCAAATTGGCGCCCATCGCCGCCGCCAAAGGCTCTTCGATCAAATAGACCCGGCGGGCGCCGGCTTCGATGGCGGCGTTGATCACCGTGCGTTCCTGCACCTCAGTAACGCCGCTGGGTACGCAGATGACCACCCGGGGCTTGGGATTGAACAAGCCCTTCGGGGCTGCTCGCTTTAACAGCACCTGGAGCATACGCACCGTCATCACATGGTCGGAGATCACGCCGTCCTTCAGCGGGTGCATTGCCACCACATTACCGGGGGTGCGTCCCAGCATATTTTTCGCTTCCGTACCCACCTGCAGAATACGGCCGGTGTTTTTATCCACCGCCACTACAGAGGGTTCCCGAACCACAATGCCCTTTTTGTCTGCATAGATCAGGATATTGGAGGTACCCAGGTCCACACCCAGGTCATTGGAAAATAATCTCATAGCATTCACCTACCGGTCTTTTTTTGTTGATTTACCGCGGCCATCACCGCAAGATGTACTGCCTCAGCCCCTGCGGTCAGCAGGACTCTGGCACATTCACCGGCAGTCGCGCCGGTGGTAAGAATATCGTCCAGCAGCAGGATCCGCCGGCCCAACAGGGCGCTTGGATCCACCGCTTCGTATACGCCCAGCACATTGGCCTTTCTGTGGGCATGGCCCACAATGCCCGATTGGGGCGGATTGTCCCGGGTCTTACGCAGCAGTGCCACCGCCGGGATGCCGGTTTCTTTACTCAAAGCTTCTGCCAGCAGCCGGCATTGATCGAAGCCGCGCTTCTTCAGCCGCTTTTGGCTGATGGGCACCCAGGTGATCACATCCACCTGCAGGCGGTCTTCCTTCATCAGCTTCACGCCCAACAGTCTGGCATAGGCCGCAGCGTAATTTCTGCGCCCGTAGAATTTATAACGCAGGATACTGCCGCGCACCATGTCCTGGTAATACCAAACCGCAGTCCAGCTATCCAAAAAGGGATATTTTGCTCGGGACAGGCCACATTCCGGCGCTTCTACGCGGCATTTGCGGCACAGATCCAGCTCCTCTTTTTCCAGAAGCCGGCCGCAAAGCACGCATTTTTCCGGAAACAGCCATTGCGACAAAATAGAAAACAGTTTCATCAGCATTTCCCCTGCAGCCGCAGCTTCAAACCGGTATATCGCCGGTTGCGCTTGGCATTTTCCGTCATAGCCGCCACTGTTTCCTCCCGGCCAACGATGACCAACAGTTCTCTTGCCCGGGTAATGGCGGTATACAGCACGCTGCGGCTGAGCAGATACGGAGAGCCGCCGAACGCCGCCAGCACCACGGCCCGGTACTCGCTGCCCTGACTTTTATGGACGGTCATGGCATAGGCGGGCTCCAATTCCCCCAACTGTGCGAAATCGTAATCGGCAATACGGTCGTCATAACATACGGTCAAGGTTTCCATTTGAGAATCTATAGCCAGGACCGTGCCCACATCCCCATTGAAGATACCGGCGCCTACAGCGCTGCCATCTGCCTTTTTCCACATAATATCATAGTTGTTGCGAATTTGCATCACCCGATCGCCTTCCCGGAAGAAAAAATCTCCCCATTGGCGCTCTTTTTTTCCGGGTCCGGCCGGATTGAGGACCCGCTGCAGCCGCTGGTTCAGCGCCCAAGTGCCTACACCGCCCTTCCGTGTGGGCGTGAGCACCTGGATCTGATCCGCAGGAATGCCCATTTTCTGCGGCAGCCGTGTGCTGCATAAGTCCTGAATGGTTTGGCTCACCGCTTCTTCCGTGGCGCAACGCAGGAAGAAACAGTCACTTTTGACATTGCGCAGATCCGGCAGCTGACCGCTGTTGACCCGGTGCGCATTCATAACGATCAGGCTCTGCTGCGCCTGGCGGAAGATCTCCGTCAGGCGGATCGTCGGCAAGCTTTCGCTGCGCAGACAGTCGCTGAAGGGAGTGCCCGGCCCCACCGGCGGCAACTGATCCGGATCCCCAACCAGCACCAGACGGGCAGTGGCAGGTACCGCCTGCAGAAGGCTATATAAAAGCTGTACATCCACCATGGACATTTCATCCACGATCACAGCATCTGTTTTCAAGGGGTTGGCTTCATCCCGGACAAAATACATCTGCCCGGTATGGGGGTCAATGGTGGCCTCCAGCAGGCGGTGGATGGTGGAGGCATCCTCCCCCGTCACCTCGGTCAGCCGTTTGGCGGCGCGACCGGTAGGGGCCGCCAGAACGCATTTCAACCCCATTTGCTGATACACCGAAAGCACCGCCCGCAAAATGGTAGTCTTGCCGGTACCGGGGCCACCGGTCAGTAGCAGTACGCCGGACGCCGCAGCGTGGCGTATAGCCTGCTCCTGCTGTTCGGAATAGGCGATTCCGCTTTCTTTTTGGGCGTTCTGCAGCATTTTCTCCATTCCCCGCACATGCGGAAATTCCAACTGCGCAGCAGCCAGCAAGCGATCCTGAATATAGCGCTCCGCTTCATACAGCTCCGGCAAATAGACGACCCGGATACCCGCCAGGGTATCGGTTACCATTCGTTGGGCTTGCTCCAGCCGCTGCGCGGCGGCAAGCACCACATCTGCATCCACCGAAAGCAGCTGCGCAGTAGCCGCCAGCAGCTTGTCCTCAGGCAAGAAGCTATGGCCCGCCAGCAAATTATACCGCAGTTCGAACAGGATGCCGGCTTCCACACGGCGATGATCCTCAGCAGACACACCCAACGCAACGGCAAACCGGTCCACCGCTTCAAAAGGCGCTTCGAAGCCCTCGTCCATCAGCAAATAGGGGTCGTCATACAAAAGCTCCGAGGCATTTTCCCCGTAACGCTTGTACACCTGCACCGCCAATTCAGCCGGCAGCTGATGGGCGGCAAAGAATTCCATCAACTGGCGCATGCCCACCCGGAGCTTGAATTCTTCGCCGATGGCCCGGGCCTTGGCCGCGGAAATACCGCTGACCTCCGCCAAACGGGCAGGCTCACGCTCCAAAATATCCAATGTGCGGTCACCGAATTTGTCCACGATTCGGGCCGCTGTCCTGGGTCCGATACCCTTGATGATACGGCTGGAAAGATACTGCAAAATTTCCACGCTGCTTTGGGGCAGTATCCGTTCCAAAAATTCCGCCTCGAACTGGCGACCGTAGCTATTATGACTGGTCCACCGGCCGGTAACCAGCAAACCCTCTCCCACCGCAGGCATGGGAACGGTGCCCACGACGGTAACCGTCTGGGCATCGCTGCATTTTAAGCGCAGGACCGCATAGCCGTTATCGTAGTTCTGAAAAACCACGGCGGCGATGGTGCCCTGGAGCATTTCCATTTCCTGGTCGGGATAGGCCATGATATCCTCATTTCCCCGGTTCTTCCGGGTCGCAAAATTCAATGGATGGGAATTTTTGCCGCAGTCTCTGCCGCTGTCGGCTGTTCAGGCCCCGTCCGCTGAGCAAAAGTCCGCAGCGCAGCAAGCCCGTTTCCCGCAGCCACAGCAGCCGCCGCAGCAAAGCAGATTCATCCGTCGGGCTGCACAGCACCACCATGGTACAGCGGCAGTTGCCGGGCAGCAGAAAGCCAAACAGCGCCCACAGAACGCAGTATCCGCCAAAGGCTGCCAGCAGGCCCAAAACCACATATCCCATCATATCCATCCCTCCCAATCATTCTATGCATCGGAGGGCATAAATGTTCAATATATAGTGTACAATATTTTTTCGGGTTTGAAAAGGGTTTTCCGGAAAAAGTTTATAAAAAATCCGGCTGTTACAGCAGCCGGACCGTGGAGTTGAAATATTGTTCCTGAAAATCAACGGCATCGCGGATCTGCCGGGCAGTAAAAGCCGCGCCCTCCGGTGCAACTACCCACTTATCCTCCACATCGTTTTCCCGGTGGATTTCGGCGATCACCCGTCCGGTAAATTGGAAAACCGGGTGATCCAGGCCTAAAACATAGGCATCCTCCGGCTCGCCGTCGGCAGCCATTGTGCCGGGGATATAACCATAATTAACAGGATAGATCAGCGCAGGATACTGCGGATGGGCGCTGCCCATAGGGCGGTCGATGATCACCGTGACGATTTTTCCCAGCATTTTCCCACGCCTCCTTTTTCCCTATTTTAACACTATTTTTCCAGCTTTGCAAACATAAACCGATGTAAAAAATAAAATTTCAAAAAACGAAAAAAAGGTATTGACATTTCCGCAAAAGGTGCTATAATACCACTTGTTCCGCGGGTGTAGCTCATCCGGTAGAGCGCCACCTTGCCAAGGTGGAGGTAGCGAGTTCGAGCCTCGTCACCCGCTCCATAAAAGAAAAACAGTCACCGAAAGGTGGCTGTTTTCTTTTATCTGGGCAGTGGTGTGAGGCTCGAATAATTCAATGCGGCGCGGATGAGCGCCGCTGGCGAGGGCTTGACCGAGCCACACCTTAATTTTCGTTCCCTTTAGGAACGAAAATGCAAACGAGCCTCGTCACCCGCTCCATGCGGCAAGCAAATAATTAACCCCGACAGATTATCAATGGTCTGTCGGGGTTTGATTTTACCAAAACCAGGTTGAAGATACAAAAACAGTCAAAAACACAAATAAAATCGAAATACCCAAAGAAACGAAATTCATAATAATTGTTTTCTTTTGTTTTTCAATACAAGAAAAAACGATAGCAAGAATCTGCGGAACGGCAGGAATAGGAATATAGAAAATAAAGCCAAATCCTGCAAGGTGCCAGGGTGCCCAAAGCCCCAAAATGTTAAATAAAAGGGTTAGAACACCTAATAACCACAAAATGCTTGATAAAATGTAGTTAATTACAGTAAATACCTTTGTTTTTCCCATAATATCCTCCTTACTTTATGGCAGGTTTCGCCTTTGTGTTACAAAGGCATAGGGCAAAGCCTATCACTCCTAAGATTGTATGTATCCTAGGGCTCTTTCCCCTGCTATCGTGCTCCCGCATCCGATTATGAACGGCCTCTCAGCGGGAGGTTTTGGGTGTTTCATTATATCACAAATTGTTATCGAAATCAATTCATCTAGCGATATTTTTGCCCGCAAATCTCCGCTTAGAACAAAAGAGAATGGTGGTTTTTCTTTTTATTCAGAAAGCGCCTCTCCGCATTCGGGATATGCCGAATAATCCCACACATAGCCGGCCATATCATCATCCGTCAGCAGACAGAACCCGGTTTCCTCGGCGCAGCGCAGCAGATCCAGATGATAGTACGCCCCATCGGAATAAATAATATTCCAGTAATGGCTCTCGCCATCGCGGGTACCGGACACCGTCAGACAAGTCAGCCCCGCCATGCGGCACATGGATGCGTACACCGTGGCAAAAGCGCGGCTGTCGCCGACACCGTGACGCAGCAGGCTGTAAGCCGGCGTGATGGAAGTTTCAAAACTATAGTCAAACCTCTCCACAAGGAACGAGTACAACTGGCTGTATTTTTCCACCGGCTGACCGTCACCGCTGACATAAAGCACCGCCGAAGAGAACACAGGCTCCACTTGGCTTTGCATGGTCTTCAGCGCATCCCGGCTGGTCTGGTATGTAAATTTCAGCTCCACCACCCGTGATTGCCCTGTTTCCGGGTAGACATTGGCAATCACCTTCGGCACTTCCATTACCGTCTGCGGACATAAAAGGGCATAATCTTCTACCATCTGGGTAAAATCCGCCTGGTTGTAATCCAGGATCTGCAAAACGATGCCGGGCTGGAAATCCGCCAGCGCCTTTTGTACCGCTTCTGTCGCAGCGGTATCATCGGCCACGGTTTTGATATTACGGATCTCCGTACGGTCGTGCAGATAGAGGATCTGCACCCCCAAAACCGGCTCGCCGGCGCTGGTGCCGATCTCCCAGGTGATGGCATCCACGGCATAGGCTGTAATGGGATGGGTCTGCATCAGGGCATCTACCGCAGATGCCACATCCGCTTCCAATGCTGCCGCAGGATATTCTGCCACCGAAACAGCGGCCTGGGTCTTGCCTGTTTCCACCAGACGCTGCAGCGCAGCCTTCATCTGCTCATAGTTGGAAGCCGACACCAACTGACCGCTTTCCGGGGATTGGGGCAGCGAATATTCTTCTTTCCAATGGTACTCCCCATCCCACCACGCACTGCAGCCGGACAGCAGGAACACCAGCGCCATCATAGCGGCCACTGCCCTGAATTTCATAACATTCCCCTTTACAAAGAATCTTTACTGTGCCTCTTAAAACCGTCGCCCAGCACCTGGTGGGCCTCCTGCAAAATGATGAAGGCATTGGGATCAATGCCCACCACCAGTTCCTTCAGCTCCGCGATCTGCTTGGGATACACCGCGACCAGGACCACCTTGCTGTCCCGCTTGCTGTAGGTACCCTGGCTGTACAGGTAGGTGGCGCCACGGCCCAGCTTATCGCTGACCACCTGGGCAATCTGCTCATACTGACCGGAGATGATCATAGCGACCTTGGTGTTATCGAAGCCGTAAACCACCATATCGATGATCTTGCTGCAAAGGAATGCGGTGATTCCGGTGTACAGGGCGTTTTCCACATTGCCAAACACCAGGCCGGTGAGCGCCACCACAAATACGTCGAAGCACATGGCGATCACACCGATATTGGTGTTCTTTGCCTTCAGCTTCACCAGCCGCACCACGATGTCTGAGCCGCCGGTGGAGGTACCGGCCATAAACACCAGACCCAAACCAAAACCGGTGACCACACCGCCGTACAATGCGGCCAGCAGGGGCTCCAGGGTCAGAGCAACGGGCAGATAGTCCATGATCAGAGAACTCAGTCCCAGACCCAGCAAACTGCCAAAGAAGAACCGCTTGCCGATTTTCAAACCGCCTATGGCAAACAGCGGCAGGTTGATGGCAATGGTCAAAATACCGACAGAGATCAGCGGAATGTTACCCTTAGGGTTGACCAGTTGTACAATAACTGCGGATAAGCCGGAAATACCACCGGCATTCAGATTATTGGGTCCCAGGAAAATGGCATAGCCGGCGCCAAAAATGGCGCTGCCAATGATAGTCATCAATACCCATCCGAATTTTTCCCATTGTTTTTTCATATTCAATGCTCCTTAAACCTCAAATTGGATCTGTTTCTCCTGGGCATCCTCTTCCTTTACCATGGCGCCGGCAGAGGGCAGTGTACGGGTACGGTAGCGGCCTTGGTTAACGATGCCGCTGTGTTCCGCCGCAACAGCGTAGGAAACCACCGCTTTTTTCTTCAGAGATACCACAGATACGCCCTGGGTATTGCGGGTGGTTTTGGGCAACAACTGCGCCGTTGAGAAGATCACGCAGCGGCTGTCTGTGGTATATACTGCCACCTGGATATCCTGATCCATGGCCATCGCCGTTTTCAGTACGCTCTTATCGCAATACGCGCCGGTGAGTTTTTTGCGGTTGGTTTTGGTCTCGTAGGCGCTCAGCGGCACCTTGGCCACCTTGCCGTTTTCAAAGAAGAAGAGAATATTGCCCTTATAATCGCCGGGGAAGATCACCTGGGACACCTTTTCTTCCGGTTCAAAGCCCAGTTTCTGGGGCAAATAATCACCCAGCAGCGATGCCTTGCTATCTTCAAAATCGGAAAGGCGGGTCTTATAGCATTGGAACTTATCGGTAAACACCAACACCTCTGCCCGGTTGGAAGTCTCCACCGAGAAACTGAGGCTGTCACCTTCCTTGAACTTCTGCTCACCGCTCATCCGCAGGGATTGGGCGGTGATCTTTTTCATATAACCCTCTTTGGAAAGGAAAACGGTGACCGGATAATCCGGGATCTCCTCCGCCTCTTCTTCGGGCTGGATCTCATCAATATGATAAATGATCTCGGTTTTGCGGGGTTGGCCGAACTTTTCGGAAACCGCCTTCAGCTCCTTTTTGATCACGCCCTTCAGCTTGCGGGGGCTGCCAAGAATGTCACGCAGCTCGGCGATCTCCCGCTCCAGCTCGTCCACAGCCTTGATCTGCTTGAGAATATACTCCTTATTGATATTGCGCAGCTTGATCTCCGCGACGAAGTTGGCCTGGATCTCGTCGATACCGAAGCCGATCATCAGGTTGGGTACCACTTCGCTTTCCATCTCCGTTTCCCGAATGATGGAAATGGCCTTGTCAATATCCAGCAGGATCCGCTCCAGACCCTTTAACAGATGCAGCCTGTCTTCCTTCTTTTGGATTTGGAAGAAAATACGGCGTTTGACACAATCGATTCGCCAGGCGGTCCATTCCTCCAAAATCTCGCCCACGCCCAGCACTTTGGGCATACCGGCGATCAGAATGTTGAAATTGCAGGGGAAACTGTCCTGCAAAGGCGTTGCCTTGTAAAGCCGCTGCATCAGCTTTTCCGGGTCCACGCCCCGCTTGAGATCAATGGTCAGCTTCAAGCCTCCCAGATCGGTTTCGTCGCGCATATCGGTGATCTCTTTGATCTTACCGGCTTTGATCAGCTCCGCCACCTTATCCATGATCACCTCGGAGGTGGTGGAATAAGGGATCTCGTAGATCTCGATCAGATTACCTTCTTTGAGATAACGCCATTTGGCCCGCAGCTTAAAGCTGCCGCGACCGGTCTGGTAGATCTCCCGGGTGGTGGCATCGTCGTACAGCAGCTCCGCGCCGGTGGAGAAATCCGGGCCGGGCAAGGTGGAGAGAATGTCGTGATCCGGATTATCCATCAGAGCGATGGCAGTGTCACAGACTTCCTTCAGGTTAAAGGAACAGATGTTGGAGGCCATACCGACGGCGATACCCTGGTTGGCGCTGACCAGCACGTTGGGGAAGGTGGTGGGAAGCAGGGCCGGTTCTTTCATGGTGGCATCGTAATTATCCACCATGTCCACCGTGTCACTGTCGATATCCCGGAACAGTTCCTGACAGATGCTGTCCAGTTTTGCTTCGGTATAACGGGAGGCGGCGTAGGCCATATCCCGGGAATAAACTTTACCGAAGTTACCCTTGGAGTCCACAAAGGGATGCAGCAAGGTCTCGTTACCCTTGGCAAGGCGCACCATGGTTTCGTAGATCGCCGCATCACCGTGGGGATTCAGGCGCATGGTTTGTCCCACGATATTGGCGGACTTTGTGCGGCCGCCGGTGAGAAGGCCCATTTTGTACATGGTGTACAGGAGCTTGCGGTGGGAAGGCTTGAAGCCGTCGATCTCGGGAATCGCCCGGGAAACGATCACCGACATGGCATAGGGCATGTAGTTGATCTCCAAAGTTTCGGAGATCGCCTGCTCCGTGGTGGAGCCAACCAGTCCCATCACACCGGAGGTGTCGATTTTTTTGTTATTTTGTTGTTCGTCTTTTTTCTTATTTGCCATAAGTGGCTCCTTATATTTCATCGTAGGGCGGAGTCCCCCGCCTTACATTTTCTTTAGGAAATATCCGCCAGTTCCAGATATTTGGCGCCGTTTTCGGCGATGAAGTTCTTTCGTTCGTTCAGCGCGTCGCCCAGCAGCACATCGAAATAATGGGCGGTACGCTCCGCATCTTCCGGCATCACCTTGATGAGGCGGCGGGTCTCGGGGTTCATGGTGGTCATCCACATCATCTCCGGATCGTTTTCGCCCAAACCTTTGGAGCGCTGAATGGTGACCTTCTTGCCTTCCAGGTCCTTCAATATCTTCACTTTTTCGGACTCGTTATAGGCAAACCAGGTTTTATCCTTGCAGGTGATCTCAAACAGGGGCGATTCGGCGATATACACATAGCCGTCGCGGATCAGTGTGGGACACAGCCGGTACAGCATGGTCAGAATCAATGTGCGGATCTGGAAACCGTCCACATCGGCGTCGGTACAGATGACCACCTTATTCCAGCGAAGATTGTCAATGTCAAAGGAGCTTAGATCCTTGGCCTTTTTGCCCTGGATCTCTACGCCGCAGCCCAACACCTTCATCAGGTCAGTAATGATGGGGCTGGCGAAGATCTTGGTGTAATCCGCCTTCAGACAGTTGAGGATCTTGCCGCGGACCGGCATGATGCCCTGGAACTCCGCGTCGCGGGACAGTTTGACGCTGCCCAATGCGGAGTCACCCTCCACGATATACAATTCCCGCTTATCGGCGTCCTTGCTGCGGCAATCTACGAATTTTTGCACCCGGTTGGCGATGTCCACCTTGGCGGACAGATTCTTCTTAATATTGCTCTTGGTCTTTTCCGCGGACTCTCTGGCCCGCTTGTTGATGAGGATCTGCTCAGCGGCCCGGTCAGCCTCCTGCTTGTTTTCGATGAACCAAACCTGCAGCTGCTCCTTAAAGAATGCTGCCATAGCATCCTGGGTGAACTTGGAGTTTACAGACTTTTTAGTTTGATTTTCAAAGCAGCCGATGGTGGAAAAGCAGTTGGTCACCATCACCAGGGCATCCTGGATATCCTGGTAAATGATCTTATTCTCATTTTTGGTATACTTGTTATTATCCCGCAGGTATTTATCGAAGGCCGCCACGAAACCCAGCCGCACGGCCCGGTCGGGGCTGCCGCCGTATTCCAGCCAGGAAGAATTGTGATAGTACTCCACATGGCTCATCTGCTTGGAGAAGCAGAAAGAAGCGGTGATCTTCAGTTTCATTTCCGGGCGGTTTTCCGCATCCCGGCCACGGCGCTCGGTCTCCCAGTAGACGGGCATGGTGAAGGCATTCTCCCCTACCATTTCCTCGATATACTGCTTGATGCCGTTTTCATAGCAATACTGTTCTTCTTCAAACTTTTTGCCCACCTGGTTGCGGAAGATAAACTTCACGCCCCGGTTTACCACCGCCTGGCGCCTTAACACATCCCGGTAGTAGTCCACAGGAATGTTGATATCCGTAAACACCTGCTTATCCGGCCGCCAGTGGAAAATGGAGCCGGTCTTGCGGCCACGGTCGGTAGGCTCTTTCTTCAGGCCGCCCTTGTTGCGGCCCTTTTCAAAATGCAGATCATAGCGGAAGCCATCCCGGCGGATGGTGGCATCAAAGAATTCCGATGCATATTGGGTAGCGCAAGAACCCAGGCCGTTCAAGCCCAGGGAGTATTCGTAGTTCTCACCGTTTTCGCCGTACTTGCCGCCGGCGTACATCTCGCAGAACACCAATTCCCAGTTATAGCGCTTTTCTTTTTCATTGTAATCCACGGGACAGCCGCGGCCAAAGTCCTCTACTTCTACGGAAAGGTCCTCGTAGCGGGTAACGATGATGGTATCGCCGTGACCCTCTCTGGCCTCGTCGATGGCGTTGGAAAGGATCTCAAACACCGCGTGCTTGCAGCCCTCCAGGTCATCGGAGCCAAAAATAACCGCCGGGCGCTTACGAACCCGGTCTTCGCCTTTCAGCATAGAAATGCTGGAATTGCCGTATTGTTCCTGTTTTTTCGTTGCCATAATATATTACCTGCCGTAATTATCCATAGTATTCAACTATATTATACGCAAAAATGCGACAAAGTCAACTGTCCAAAGCGGCACATTTTGTGGATTATCTCTAATGCCCACAACTAAATAGCCGATACGACGCTTTTTTTCCCGTTTAAAAAAATTACTTGAATTAAAGCAAGCTTTGCTATATAATATAAGTTAAAGTATTTCAATTGATTTCAGGAGAATACCCTATGAAAGATCTGACCCTGATCGTGTGGCTGACCCAACTGGGGTTGGCGGTGGCCGTGCCAATGGCAGGTTTTGTGCTGCTGGCAGTGTGGCTGCGTGACACCCTCGGCTGGGGACAATGGGTGATCTTCGCAGGCATTGGGCTTGGCCTTATCTGCGCCATCAACGGTTTGCGAAACTCTCTGAAATCCATGGAGCGGCTCAGTCGGCGGAAACAGGACGATCCTCCGCCCCCAGTCAGCTTCAACGACCATGATTAACCGCGGAGGAATGCAGCATGGATGCCCGTAAATTTGTTTTGAAGGAAACCGGTATCGTAGCCCTGGGCCAGGCGTTGTGCGCAGGACTGATGATCGGTATTTTTGCCCTGCTGGGAAAATGGGATACCTCCATATGGTTGGGTGGGCTGATCGGCGGTATACTTGCAACAGCAAACTTCTTTTTTATGGCCATCGCCGCCAGCGTCGCATCCGAGAAGGCCGTAAACCAGGATGTCAAAGGTGGGCAGCTGACCATGCGCCTTTCCTATTTTCTGCGGCTGGCAGTCATCTTTGTGATCCTCTACGCCCTGGTAAAAAGCGGCGTATGTCATGTGCTTACCGGCGTGCTGCCGCTGCTCTTTACCCGTCCGATCCTGTTTGTAGCCGAGTTTTTTCGAAAGTCAGGTGAGATAAAAGCATGAATGTAAATGTCACCGGTCCTTATATTTATTTTGAGATCCCCATCTTCGGCGGGATCCCCATCACGCAAACCACCGTATCTTCTTTTCTGCTGACCGCAGTGCTGTGTCTGCTCTGTGTCTGTCTGGGCAGGCACTTACAAAAGCGACCCGGCGCGGTACAGGTGTTGGTGGAAAAGGGCGTGGGCATGATGCACGGCATGGTGGTAGATACCATGGGAGCCCACAATGCCCATTGGACGCCCTTTATCATCGTGCTGTTTGTCAGCAGCATCTGCGGCAGTCTCATCGGCATGACCGGCTTTTTACGGTCCACCACCGCGGATCTAAGCACTACCCTCACCTGGTCTATTATGGTCAGTGTGCTGATCTGGTACAACAATATTAAAAATAACGGTTTCGTCGGCTGGCTGAAGGGGTTCACAGAACCCATCGTTGTTATGACGCCGATGAATATCATTTCCGAGATCGCCCAGCCTATTTCCATGGCCTTCCGTCATTTTGGCAATGTGGCCGGCGGCGGCGTGATCACCAGCATACTCTACACCGCTTTGGCCACTTTGTCTGCGCTGGTCCTTAATCTGATCGCCGCGTCCGGCGTGGCAGTTGGCATCGCGCTGACAGCAGCGGGCATCGGTCTGCTGATCCTGGGATTGAAAAAGAAGAATCTGATCCTCTATGTCATCGCTGCCACCTGCGGCATACTGGGCATCCTGGGAATACTGCAGGCCGGCAATGTGCTTAGCGGCGTACCCATTTTCCAGTTCGGCATTCCCGCCGTTTTAAGTATCTATTTCGATGTATTTTCCGGTTTCGTCCAGGCGCTGGTATTCAGCTTGCTTAGCATGGTGTATATCGCCACCGCCTGCCCCGCCCCGGAAGAAGCATAAACCATTGTCAAACCATAACATTTATATAAACATCTAGGAGGAAAATTTTTATGGGTATGGAATTCAACATCTATTTTCTGAAAGCTATGTGTGCCATCGGCGCAGGTCTGTGTATGGGCATCGGCGCCATCGGCCCGGCTCTGGGCGAAGGCAATGCCGTAGGCAAGGCGCTGGAAGGCATGGCCCGTCAGCCTGAATCCGCCGGTACCCTGCGTACCAACATGATCCTGGGCTGCGCCATTACTGAGACCACCGGTATCTACTCCCTGCTGATCTCCTTCCTGATCCTGTTCGCTACCAACGTATAACCTTTTGTCGCGACACATCAAAAGAAAGGAGCATCCTCAGTGGGACAATTTGAAAGCTTTATCGGCGTCAATTTTTGGACTGCTCTGTTTACCCTGCTGAACTTTTTGGCTTTGTTTTTCGTAGCCCGTCATTATCTCATCGGTCCTGTGATGCAGTTGATCCAGGCCCGGCAAAAGGAGATCGACGATATGTACGCCAATGCCGACGCCGCCCAAACGGAGGCTGCTGCCCTGCAGGCCGAATACCAGCTGAAGCTGGACGATGCCCAGGCCACCTCCGAGCGGATCGTAAAAGAAGCGGTGGCCCGTGGTCAGGCCCGGGAGGAAGAAATCCTTCGGCAGGCCAAAGCCGAGGCCGATGCCATCCGGGAAAAAGCCAGCGCCGACATTGCCATGGAGAAAAAGAAGGCGGTCAACGACGCCAAGGATGAAATCTCCGTTATTGCCGTGGCCATCGCCGGTAAGGTGGTGGGCCGGGAGCTGCAGGCAGATGATCACGCCCGTCTTGTGGATAAATTCATCGACGAATTGGGTGATGATGTATGACGCAGATCGGCAGCATTTACGGCCAGGCGCTGTATGATCTTGCCAGCAGCGAAGGCTTATCACAACCCATTTGGCAGGAACTGCACATTCTGCAGCAATGCTTCTGCGCAGAGCAGCCCGATTTTCTCAATTTACTGAGCACCCCCTCCATTCCCAAGCAGGAACGGTGTCAGATTCTGGATGACAGTTTTGCAGACAAATTGCAGCCTTATGTACTGAATTTTTTGAAGATTCTCACGGAAAAAGGCTATATGCGCCATTTCGACCATTGCTGCACCGCATATCGGGACGCCTATTACCGGGATAACGGCATTCTGCTGGTGGAAGCGGTATCCGCAGCCCCGTTAACCGACGATCAAACACGGCGTTTGGCGCAAAAGCTCACCGCCGTTACCGGTAAGCAGATTGAACTGCACAGCCGGGTAGATCCCGATTGCATCGCCGGTATTCGTTTGGTTTATGACGGCAAGCAGGTGGATGATACGCTGCAGCATCGGTTATCCGATATCGGCAAACTGCTGAAAAATACCGCGCTTTGAAAGTAGGTAGACTATGGAATTAAAACCCAACGAGATCACGAAACTCATTCGTGAGCAAATAAAAAACTATGCCCACCGGTTGGAAGTCAGTGAAACCGGAACGGTTATTCTTGTGGGCGACGGCATTGCCAAAGTTTCCGGACTGACAAACTGCATGGCCGGTGAGCTGGTGGCGCTGCCCAACGGCTCTTATGGCATGGCGCAGAATTTGGAAGAGGACACGGTTTCCGTCATTATCCTGGGCAGCGACAACGGAATCAAAGAAGGCGATACCGTTAAGCGTACCGGCAAGGTGGTATCCGTTCCCGTAGGCGAAAAGCTGATCGGCCGCGTAGTCAACGCCCTGGGCGAACCCATCGACGGCAAGGGCGCCATTGAAGCGGAGACCTTCCGGCCTATCGAGCTGCCGGCGCCCGGCATCATCGACCGGAAACACGTTTCCCGGCCTTTGCAGACCGGCATCAAGGCTATCGACTCTATGATCCCCATCGGCCGGGGTCAGCGTGAGCTGATCATCGGTGACCGTCAGACCGGCAAGACCACCATCGCCACCGACACCATTCTGAACCAAAAGGGCAAAGATGTGATCTGCATTTATGTGGCCATCGGTCAGAAGCGTTCCACCGTGGCCGGTATTGTGGAGAACCTCACCGCCGGCGGCGCTATGGATTATACCATCGTGGTATCCGCCACCGCTTCGGAGCTGGCCCCCATGCAGTTCATCGCCCCCTACGCCGGCTGCTCCATGGGCGAGCATTTTATGCACCAGGGCAAGGATGTGCTGATCATTTATGATGACCTGAGCAAGCACGCCGTGGCCTACCGGGCCATTTCCCTGCTGATCCGCCGGCCGCCCGGACGGGAGGCTTATCCCGGCGATGTGTTCTATCTCCATTCCCGTTTGCTGGAACGGGCAGCCCAGATGTCCGACGCCCGGGGCGGCGGCAGTTTGACCGCCCTGCCCATTATTGAGACCCAAGCCGGCGACGTATCCGCCTACATTCCCACCAACGTGATTTCCATCACCGACGGCCAGATCTTCCTGGAAACCGAGCTGTTCAATGCCGGCATCATGCCTGCTGTGAACCCCGGTATTTCCGTGTCCCGTGTCGGCGGTGATGCCCAGATCAAAGCCATGAAAAAGGTGGCCGGTTCCCTGAAGCTGCTGTACTCCCAGTACCGGGAGCTGCAAAGCTTTGCACAGTTCGGCTCCGACCTGGATGCGGACACCAAGGCCCGTCTGGCCTTGGGCGAACGGATCGTGGCGGTGCTGAAGCAGAAGAACAACGCCCCCAAGGAAGTGGCCCAGCAGGTTTGCATCATTTACGCCGTCACCAAGGGCTATCTCAACAAGCTGAAGCTGGCGCAGGTGCCGGAATTTGAAAAGCGGCTGGAAGAATTTATGGATGCCCGGTACGAGCATGTGCTGCGGTCCATCCGCGCCAGCGGCAAGCTGGAAGCAGATACCGAGGAAGCCTTGCAGCAGGCCCTTACCGCCTTGCTGGCCGAGTTCATTCCGCAGACGTAAAGGAGGGAGCGCATCATGGCAGGTGTTTCCTCCAAAGAGATCAAAAACCGCATCCGCAGTATGGAATCCACCCGGCAGATCACCAAAGCCATGGAAATGGTGGCTGCCTCCAAGCTTCGCCGGGCGCAAAGCCAGGTGCTTTCGTCCCGGCCCTATTTTGAAACCCTACACGCCGCCATCAACGAGATCGTGGATACCAATCGGGATTTTTCCTCGCCTTACCTCACTGCCCGCCCGGCGAAAAGGATCGCCTATGTGGTGATCGCCGGCGACCGGGGTCTGGCCGGTGGCTATAACAGCAACATTCTCAAGCTTTGCTACAGCGAACTGGAAGGTAAAGAGGTTGCCGTGTTGCCCATCGGCAAGAAAGCGGCAGATTTTTTCCGCGGCAAGGACATTCCTATGCTGACGGAAAACTATTGCGAAGCAGAAAAGGTCAGTGTCGGCGACTGCTTCTCCATTGCCAAAACCCTGTGCAAAGCCTATTTGGCCGGAGAATACGATGAGATCCGCATCGGCTATACGAATTTCGTATCGGTGCTGGAGCAGACACCCGCTACCCTGCGAATGCTGCCCCTGCTGCGGCAGGATACCGGCAAGGACGCAAGGGCCAGCGACATTCTCTACGAGCCCGACAGCGAACAGGTATTCGACGCCATTATTCCCGAGTATGTAGGCGGCATTTTGTATGGCGCCCTGTGTGAAAGCCGGGCTGCCGAGCAAGCCGCGCGGCGCTCCGCCATGGACTCCGCCACCTCCAATGCCGACGATCTCATTGCCGACCTAAGCCTGAAGTTCAACCGGGCCCGGCAGGCCGCCATTACCCAGGAAATTACAGAGATCGTAGCCGGCTCTTAAATCCAAGCCTTCCTCGGCCGATGCAGCCATCGGCCTCTACACCAGTGTTTAAGGAGTTGAATCCTATGTCCAATAACAAAGGAACTGTGATCCAGGTCATGGGTCCTGTTCTTGATATCCGATTTGGCGACGGCCAACTGCCGGATCTTCTGTCCGCCGTGGAAGTGCCCAACGGGGAAAATACCATCGTGGCAGAGGTCGCCCAGCACATTGGCGACAATGTGGTTCGCTGTATCGCCATGAGCTCCACCGACGGTCTGCAGCGCGGCGTCGAAGCTACCGACACCGGCGCTCCCATTTCCGTGCCGGTGGGCGAAGGCTGCCTGGGCCGGGTATTTAACCTGCTGGGCCAGCCCATCGACGAAGCCGGCCCCGTCACCGCTCAGGACCGCTGGCCCATTCACCGCCCCGCCCCCTCTTATGAAGAACAGCAATCCGCCACCGAGATCTTGGAAACCGGCATCAAGGTCATCGACCTGATCTGCCCCTACGCCAAGGGCGGCAAGATCGGTTTGTTCGGCGGCGCAGGCGTGGGCAAGACAGTGCTGATCCAGGAATTGATCTACAATATCGCCACCGCCCATAACGGCTACTCCGTGTTCACCGGCGTCGGTGAGCGCACCCGCGAGGGTAATGACCTGTATAACGAAATGACCGAGTCCGGTGTTATATCCAAGACCGCCATGGTGTTCGGTCAGATGAACGAACCCCCCGGAGCCAGAATGCGTGTGGGTCTCAGCGGCCTGACCATGGCAGAATATTTCCGGGATGTGAAGCATCAGGATGTGCTGCTGTTCATCGACAATATTTTCCGCTTCACCCAGGCCGGTTCCGAGGTTTCCGCGCTGCTGGGCCGTATGCCCTCCGCCGTTGGTTACCAGCCCACTCTGGCCACGGAAATGGGCGCTCTGCAGGAACGCATCACCTCCACCAAGGATGGCTCCATCACTTCCGTGCAGGCCGTTTATGTGCCTGCCGACGACCTGACAGACCCCGCCCCCGCCACCACCTTTGCCCACCTGGATGCCACCACGGTGCTGGATCGCGGTATCGCGTCTTTGGGCATCTACCCTGCCGTGGATCCGCTGGATTCCACCTCCCGGATCCTCTCCCCCGAAGTGGTGGGCAGAGAGCATTACGAGACCGCCCGGGCGGTGCAGAGCATTCTGCAGCGGTATAAGGAGCTGCAGGATATCATCGCCATTATGGGTATGGACGAGCTTTCCGAGGATGACAAGATCACGGTAAACCGCGCCCGTAAGGTGCAGCGGTTCCTGAGCCAGCCTTTCCATGTGGCAGAGCAGTTCACCGGCTACGACGGCAAATATGTGCCGCTGAAGGATACCATCCGTTCCTTCAGAGAGATCATCGAAGGCAAGCACGACGCCATTCCCGAAAGCTACTTCCTGTACGCCGGTTCCATCGATGAAGTGGTGGAAAAATACAAGGGCGGTGAGGGTAAATGACCCCATTTCAGCTAAAGATCGTCACGCCCGACGGTTTGGCCTTTGACGGTCAGGCAGAGGAGCTGATCGTCCGCACCACCTCCGGTGACTTAGGCATTTTGGCAGGACACATGGACTGTGTGGCGCCTTTGGGTATGGGTCGGGCCACCATTGTCATTGCGGGCAAAAAGCGTTACGCCGCATGTATTGGCGGTATGCTTTCCGTGATCGGCGGTCATGTAAATCTGGTTCCCACCACTTTTGAATGGGCGGAGGACATTGATGTGAAGCGAGCCGAAGCCTCCTATGACCGGGCAAAGCAGACCCTGGAAAACAAACAATCCACCGATACCGAAATCCGCCTGGCCGAAGCACGGCTGAAGCGGGCACTGGTGAGAAAAAGCATCGGCGTGATGAAATAAGCCACAGGCGCATCCGACTTGGATGCGCCTGCTTTTCTTGATCGATGCAAAAATTGTTGTTTATCTCGGCAAATGTAAAGAGCATGTCCTTCTGAGCGAAGCCGCCCATGGGCGGCGAAGTCGAAGAATCCGTCCCTGGGGTAGATTTCTGAGGGGAAACGGATCCTTCGACTCCCTCCGGTCGCTCAGGATGACATAGGCTTTGGGGGATCGTTGCAGAAGCATAATTTAACGGTGCAACCGCTGGTTGCTAAATTTTAAAGCCCGGTTGGTGGACTTTTGGGGACGGAAATGGTATCATACTGACAGTAATCGCGAGGAGGTCGATCCTATGAATTTGGGAGAAAACATTTACCGGCTGCGGACGGAGCGGAATATGTCCCAGGGAGATTTGGCAGATGCGCTGGATGTTTCCCGTCAGTCGGTGAGCAAGTGGGAAAACAATTCCGCTGTGCCGGAACTGGAAAAGCTTTTGAAAATGGCAGAAGCATTTGACATCACCCTGGATGAACTGGTAACCGGTCAGCAGAAAACCGCAGCGCCCCCTCCCCCGCTCAATCCGTCTTCGCCAGCGCCCCAACGGATGTCCGCCAAAAAGATCGTTGGCATCGCGCTGTTGGTATTTGCCGGACTGTGTCTGATCGTATTTACCGCGGTCGGCTTTCTGATAGGCGCATGGTTTTGGGGGATCGTGATCGCCCTGCCCTGCCTGCTGTGCGGTCTGATATGTTTGCTGTGTGAGCACAACATCGGCCTGAAGTGTGCCTGGGCTGTATATTTACTCCTTTGGGTATTGCTGACGATCGTTCTGATGAGGTGATTAACTATGTCATTGAAATTTAGTGCTTTTTATGTTCTCATGCTGGCAGCAGGCATTGTCCTGACTGTGATCACCATGGTTCGGATGCGTTCCGGCAAAATTCGTATCCCCCTCTGGAGCAAGATCCTGCTGAGTTTTGCCATGATCGCCATGCTGGTCATCACACTGTTAGGCATGCTGCCCACCCGCAGCGTCACTGTCAACCGGGATCACACCACGCAGATCATTACCCCCAGCAAGCATTCATACCCTTGGGCCGCCCGGTAACGGGCGGCTTTCCAACTTTTTTCAGAAAAATAGAACTTTCCTCTTGTAAATTTTGACTTTTTGGCGTATACTATTCTATCATGCTATAAAATATGAGAGGTATGCCCATATGGAACTGATTTCTGTCAGAGAACTCTTTAAAAACACCGAAAAATACGCCGATCAGCAGATCACTGTCGGCGGCTGGGTCCGCAATCGCCGCCCTTCCAAGCAGTTCGGCTTCATCGTTCTGAACGACGGTACTTACTTCACCCCCGTTCAGATCGTGTATAACGACACCCTGGAAAACTTCCAGGAAATTTCCAAGATCAATATCGGCGCCGCTTTGATCATCAAGGGCAAGCTGGTGCTGACCCCCGACTCTAAGCAGCCCTTCGAGATCCAGGCTGACTCCATCGAGGTGGAAGGCCCCTCCACCGGCGACTATCCCCTGCAGCCTAAGCGTCACTCCATGGAATTCTTGCGGACCATCACCCATCTGCGTCCCCGGACCAACACCTTCCAGGCTGTGTTCCGTGTGAGAAGCCTGGCTGCCATGGCCATCCACAAGTTCTTCCAGGACCGTGACTTTGTCTATGTCCACACCCCCCTGATCACCGGTTCCGACTGCGAGGGCGCCGGCGAAATGTTCCAGGTCACCACCCTGGATCTGAAGAACATCCCGCAGACCCCGGACGGCAAGGTGGACTTCTCCCAGGACTTCTACGGCAAGCCCACCAACCTGACCGTGTCCGGTCAGCTCAACGGCGAGACCTTCGCCATGGCTTTCCGCAACATCTACACCTTCGGTCCCACCTTCCGCGCCGAAAACTCCAACACCACCCGCCATGCCGCGGAATTCTGGATGATCGAGCCGGAAATCGCTTTTGCTGACCTGGGCGACGATATGCGCCTGGCAGAGGATATGATCAAGTACATCATTTCCTATGTGCTGGAGCATGCCCCCGAGGAGATGGAGTTCTTCAACAGCTTCATGGATAAGGGCCTGCTGGACCGGCTGAACAATGTGCTGAACAACGATTTCGGCCACATTACCTACACCGAAGCTGTGGAGCTGCTGAGCCAGCACAACGACCAGTTCGAGTACCCCGTATCCTGGGGCTGCGACCTGCAGACCGAGCACGAGCGCTACCTCACCGAGGTGGTATTCAAGAAGCCCGTATTCGTCACCGATTATCCCAAGGAGATCAAGGCTTTCTACATGAAGCTGAATCCCGACGGCAAGACCGTTGCTGCCATGGACTGCCTGGTGCCCGGCATCGGCGAGATCATCGGCGGCAGCCAGCGTGAAGACAACTACGAGATCCTGGAGAACCGCATCCGGGAGCTGGGCATGAACCCCGATGACTACGGCTTCTACATGGATCTGCGGAAGTACGGCTCTGCCCGTCACGCCGGCTTCGGCCTGGGCTTCGAGCGGATGGTCATGTACATGACCGGCATCGGCAACATCCGTGACGCCATCCCCTTCCCCAGAACTGTGGGCAACTGCGAGCTGTAATCCCAACCGGGAAAGATCGTATATGCAAAATATGGAGGGCAGCCCTTTGGCTGCCCTTTCTTTAAGGAGTACATAGTATGAAGAAAAGCATCAATATCCGCTGGCTGTATTTGGCGCTGGGTGTGGCCAGTATGCTGTTTGCCGGCATTATCTATGGCTGGTCCATTTTGAAGGCCCCCTTTGCGGGCATTTGGGATGCCTCCCAACTGGCGCTGAACTTTACCATCACCATGACCTGCTTCTGCCTTGGCGGTTTTATCGGCGCCAAGCTTAGCAAGCGTTTCGGCATTTTGGTCTCCATCATTTCCGCCGGTGTACTGTCCTGCGCCGGTTTCATTCTGGCATCCTTCCTGGATGGCAGCAGCATTCTGATGCTGTACCTGAGCTACGGCGTACTGGCAGGACTTGGCATCGGCATCGCTTATAATGCCGTGATCTCCACCGTCAACGCCTGGTTCCCCGACAAAAAGGGCCTTTGCTCCGGCTGCCTGATGATGGGTTTCGGCGCAAGCAGCTTGGTGATCGGCAATTTGGCCAGCAAGATCATGGCCTCCCAGGGCTGGGAAAGCGCTTATGTGATGCTGGGTATCGCTTTGGGTGTTGTGCTGGTGATCACCGCGCTGGTGCTGAAGCGTCCCGATCCGGACACGGTCTTCCCTGCGCCCAAGGCCAAGAAAAAGGCCAGCGCCGAAGTTTTTGAAACTCAGGATTATGCCACCGGTGAGATGCTCCGCAGAAGCAGCTTCTGGATGGCCTTTGTGGGTATCGGTCTGCTGGCCGCCGTGGGCAGCAGTGTTATCAGCTTTGCCAAGGATCTGTCCCTGGCCACCGGCGCGGAAGAATCTTTAGCCATCACCCTGGTGGGTGTGCTTTCCGTGTGCAACGGCCTGGGCCGTATCTTCACCGGCGCGCTGTTTGATGCCACCGGCCGCCGGGTCACGATGATCGCCTCCAACATCATCACCATCTGCGCTGCCGGCGTGACTCTGATCGCCGTTGTCCTGAATTCTTTGCCGCTGTGCATCGTGGGACTGTGCCTGGTGGGTATGAGCTACGGTTCCTGCCCCACCGTTTCTTCCGCTTTCGTGTCCGCTTTCTACGGCGCAAAGCACTTCCCCACCAATTTCTCCATTATGAACTTCAATCTCATCGGTTCTTCCCTGATGGCCACTGCCTGCAGCAAGCTGATCAATGTGGGCGGCGCCGGCTACATGGCGCCTTTTGCGCTGTTGCTGAGCCTGAGCGTCATTGCACTGGTGCTGAATTTGCTGATCAAGAAGCCCTGAGATATATTCTTCTAACGATCATATTGTAGGGCGGGGGCTTGCTCCCGCCGACAAATAAAAACAGAACCGCAGCATCCAATCATCATGATGGGTGCTGCGGTTAACTGTTTGATAAATAGGAAGCAGATTTTCTATCAAAAGTAGTGTCCGAATACTCTCCTGAATTGCTGGATGTTCTGCTTTTGCTCACAGGCTTCTGAAATTGTTTGAAAATTATCAATGATTCTCATTTTTAAAACCAATCTAGATTTCTTCAAAAACTCGATTTCTAAATAGAACGAAGGTCGAGGCGAAAACCCCAAAAACACATCTTTCTCGTTTTCCGTAGAAATCAAATAGGAATTGTGGTTTTCGTCTACAATTTTATATTTTCGTTTACCACTGGTTGCTCCGCTATTATTTTTGAAAGTAAATCTACCATCATATTGCATTTCCGATATCTTGATAGTCGCTTTTTCAATATTGCCCGTTTTTATATCTTTGCTTACTTTGCAATAAAGTATCAGCAAGGGCGTGGTCATCAAATAAATAATGAAAAATAAAGCCGGAATAGCCCAAAAAAATTCGTCAATTTCACGCATGGAAACCATAAGAGCAACCACAATCGCAAATAATACGGATACTACCACAAGCCAGCTAACATAATCGGAAAAATAATTACGAATCACACTGCTATATTTGTTCTTCATGTTATCTCTCCCTCCACTGTTTTCCATTAAGACTGTGGGCGATTCGTGAATCGCCCCTACAAGTCATTCCACCCCGTTCTGCAGTGCTGCGGCAATCGGCAACATGGTTTCCGGGGTCAGCTTACAGACCTTGCGGTCATAGGTGACGATGCCGTTGATCTCATCCTCTACATCGCTGACCTGGGTGTAGATGGCGGCGCAAAGGCCGTTTTTCACGCAAGGCAGCACTTCCTCCAGGTACAGCTTCTTCATAGCCTCCGACAGCTCCTCCGGAGTCTTACAGCCACCGTAGCCGTAGGTCTTATCGGGATCAAACACATGGCCTTCGCATTTGTAGGTCTTACCGCCAAATTCCGACAGCACCAGCGGTTTTTTGCCGTTGCCCTTGAGATTGACTTTTCTGAAATACACATGGCGGCTGTCCACATCGGTTTTCTTGCGACGGAACCAGCCGGAGGTGGCGTCGATGAAGCGGGTATCGTCCAACTTTTTGAAGAGTTCATAGACCCGGTCGCTGTCGAACTGACCCCAGCCCTCATTGAAGATGGTCCAATAGCAGATACAGGGATGATTTTTCAGTTGATTCACAGTGGCCTCCATACCCTCCAGGAACATTTTTTGCTGACGGGGATCTGTATGGAAGTATTTATCGGAACAGGTTTGGCAGGCAGGCAAAACGGTGGGCAAAACCGTATCGCGCATATAGTGATACGGGCCGTTGTTCACCATATCCTGGAAAACCATCATGCCCAGTTTGTCGCACTGGTAATAAAATTCCTCCGGCTCCACCTTGATATGCTTGCGAAGGGCGTTAAAGCCTAGTTTTTTCATGGCAAGAATGTCATCAGCATAGCATTCCGGCTTGGCGGGGGTGAAAATGCCATCGGGCCAATAGCCCTGATCCAACAGGCCATGGAAGAAACAGGGCTTGCCATTGAGGCACAGGCGGGGATAATTTCCCACTTTTTTGATTTCCAGGGAACGGATCGCAAAATAGGAGTCCACCTTGTCCTCCCCCGCTTCCACTGTGAAATCATAGAGATAAGGGTCTTCCGGACTCCACAGGTGGGGATCTTCCGGGGTAACGGTAACAGCTCCATCAGTTAACATAAATTCCCCGAGGGCAGGTACACGCACCTTGCCATCCATTGAGGGTTCGATGGAGATGGTGACGGAATAACCGCGGTTTTCAATGTTCAGCTTGCGGATATAGTTCTCGGGGACGGACTCCAGCCACACCGTCTGCCAGATACCGGATACGGGCGTGTACCACATACCGCCCCGGTTAAGTGTCTGTTTGCCATAGGGATCGGTTTGGTCCTCCAAATCGTCCATGCAGCATATGGTCAGCCGATTGACCGCTTCCAAAGCATGGGTGATATCCAGGCAGAAAGCATGGTAGCCGCCCCGGTGGGAGCCTACAGGCTTGCCGTTGAGGAACACCTCCGCCCGCTGGTCCGCTGCGCCGATATGCAGCAGTACTCTGCCACGGTTGAAGCCCTCCGGAAGCATAAACTCCCGGGTGTAGCTCAGCAGACTTCCCTCATCGTAGTGCTTGCCAATGGCAGAAAGCCGGCTTTCCGGGCAAAATGGCAGGCGAATATGGCCCTGGCTTTCATAGTTTACTGCAAATTCCCAGGGGCCGTTTAGGTTTACATAACTATCACGCCGCATTTGTGGACGGGGATATACCTGCCAGGGCGTTTCGTTGGAGGCAAGCAGTTCCTCTCCTCTTTCGGTCAATAAATCTACGAGCATATTGGCGCTCCTTTCCCGGATAAATTGGTATGGTAAATGCGCATTTAATAAACGCTGGTAATGTCCGGCTGCCGATTACTATGTCATTCCAAGAGCCGGTAACAGTACATTGTAATTGATTCGACGCCTAATCGTGTAAGCAACCATTTACTGCTTTTTCTTCAACAGCTTGATCAGCGGTATCAGAGCCGCAAAGGTGACCGCCAGGGCTATCAGCGCGCCCAGGAAGATGTTTTCATTGGGCACAAAGGATTCGGTACCGTCGGCATTTACAATCATCTCCGCGCCGCTGAGGATGGCTGCGCCAATGGCCGGACCGATCACGCCAGGGATCAGCACCTGGCCAATGATCCGCAAACCCTGGAACATACCGGCTTTCTTTTCCGGCGTACAATCCCGGATCAGCGCGCCCAGCATGGCGCCGGTGCTTAAATAGCCGCACATCATCAAAAGGCTGCCGATAAATACCGGCACAGTGGCCCGGGCAAAGTACAAAACCACATAACCCGCCGCCAGCAGACCGGTCGTGGGCAGAATGGCAAACCCAAATCCCTTGCGGTCGTATACCTTTCCGTAAAAGCCGGTGAACGCCGCCGCCACAATGATGGCCGGAGCAAAGATCAGCACATAATTGTCCATACCTAAGCTGACCTGGTAGTAAAGGATCAGATAGGGCATGAATATCTGGATAGAGATATTAAACAGCGCCAGCGCCGCCAAAGCGCCATAAAGCCGGAGATTTACTTTGATCACAGCGGGGCGGAAACCGTAGACGATATTGGCAAAATAGTGGGCGTTTTCCTCGTTTTTCACCGTGGATTCCTCAATAAGGAAGAATCCGGCAATGCCCAGCAGCAGTACAACACCGCCAATGACACAGAAAATCACCGTCCAGCTTTCCTGCAGATCCTGGTTCAGGCTCATAAAGCCGCCGAAAACCACCAAAATAGCCACCAGCGGCATCATGGCGTTGATACCTTCGATCTTGCCCCGGTTGGTCTCATCGGTGGCATCGGTAAGCCATGCGTTGAATGCCGCGTCATTGGCGGAGGATCCAAAGAAGGTCATAACGCAGTCCAAAACAATGGTCAGGGTGATGCACAGGCCAAGGGCCGCGCCGTTGTAGGATATCATGGGAAAGAATGCCCGGTGAATACTATCCTCACGGATCAGCGCAAAGCCCAGAATGGAGATGCCCCAGGCGATGTAACCGGCGCAGATAAACAGCTTCCGCCGTCCCAGCTTATCGGACAAAGCACCGATGAGCAAGGTCGTCACCGTAGCGGCAATGGCAGAGGCGGAGACCATCCAGGAGATCTGTCCGGCGGAGGCATTGAACATCTTGTAGATAAAGACATTCAGGTACATGTTTTCTATGACCCAGGCTACCTGTCCCACCAGCGCGAAAATCACAAGGGCGAAATAAAATTTTGCATTTTTCCCGGTTTTTATCATAAAAAAGCCTCCGTTTTCGTTTTTCTTATTATAATTCATGGACCGGGGGATGTCAAGAAATGCAGAAAAAGACCGCTGCACAGAGCAATGTCAGTAAGTTAAGCGACATTGTTTCAAACGCAGTCCTATAATGAACGAGTGCATCCGGTAACGGGTGCACTTTTTCTGCCTAAAAGGCATGACAAATGAGCGGATTGAAAAATCCGCTAAA
>SVLC01000018.1 GCA_015068155.1 Oscillospiraceae bacterium
CCGGGCGGCCGTTATAGGTATCCGGCACCTTGATCACAGTGCGTTCGCAGCTTCCCGGGCCGCTCAAGGCATACGCATTACGGGTATCGGTCAATGTAAATTCCAAGGTTTCCGCATAATAGTTGGCACCGCAGCGCGCGCATACATCGGAATCATCGGTGAAGCTGTGGCCATTGGCGCAGGATCCGGCAGGTTTTGCCGTGGAGGAAGGCGATATCGAAGGAGATGTGCTTGAAGCAGTTGGCAGCGACAGGGAGGGAGATTGTTCTCCGCAAGATGCAAGCAGAATCAGACAGGCGAGCATAACCAGCAAAGCTTGTATCTTCTTCATAATAATTCTCCTTTCACAGCAAAATATATTCAACTTCTATCATTTTCGCTCCGCGGTTGGCGGAGCATTCCCTGCGGAAGAGCATAGCGGCTCCTCTGCCCCACCGCATATAGCGAATCATCCACATAACGAGCCCTCCTTTTGTGTTTTTATGAACTTCGTTTGTTTTATTGTAACACACACTCTTGCGAATTACAAGTAAAATTATCCTAAAAAACAGCAACGGCGCACTTCGCTTGCTCAGGATGACATGGTTTTCGGTGGCGTTCCGGAATAACCGGCCAGGAGATTATCGCCGCCGGGTCGGCAAGGCCATAGCCTTGCCCTACAGAAGACGATGACATATTGGGGCAAAATGATTTTGCAGGGGAAGGTCTCAGACCCTCCCCTGCAATTCTTTATGCGCATTTTGATCTTAGCGGTAGAAGGTATTGCCGCCGATGAACTCCCGCACCAAGGATGTGGGCGGAATTTCGTCGTCTACATCCGCTTCTTCGATGTAATTCAGCACCTTTACAATGCCCCGGACCTCGTCGTAATACTCATCATCCGGCTCCACTGCGGTCAGCAGCGGGAAAATATGCTTTTTCAGCACCGGCAGCTCATACAGCGTGGAGGAATTAAAGATCACATCCGCATTTTCCTGGAACGGGAAGATCCACCGTTTCTCTCCCCTCTGCACCGATTCCCACATGGAAAGAGTGCGCTGCACCGAAGAGCCCCGGCCTTCAAAGTCCCGGACGATCCGACGCAACAGCCGCAAATAACTGCTGGGAATACGGTTGTGATGGTCCAGGTCCAGCGGCAGCAGAGGGCTGACATAAAGCCGGAACACCAGCTTGTCATCCAGGTCTTTCGGCAGCAGCATCGGATTCAGGCCATGGATACCCTCCACAATGATCACCGTCTGTTCTGTCAGCCGCAGCTTATGCCCTTTCCACTCCCGGCTGCCGGTTTTGAAGTTGAAGCTGGGAAGCTCCACTTCCTCGCCTCGCAGCAAGGCTTGCAAATGCTGGCTGAACAGGTCGGTATCAATGGTATTGATATGCTCCAGGTCAACCTTGCCATCGGGACCGGGGGCGATCTTATCCCGGTCGATATAGTAATCATCCAGACTCATAAGGATAGGCTTTTTGCCATGGACCCGCAGTTGGGTCGCCAGGCGGTTGGCAGAGGTGGTCTTGCCGGAAGAGCTGGGACCTGCCAGCATCACCGCTTTGGCACCACGCTGGCACACCATATCGGCGATCTGGGAATAGCGCTTCTCGTGGAGCGCCTCATTGACCCGGATCAGTTCCCGGATCTTGCCGGACTTCACCAGTTCATTCAGATCGGCTACGTCCTCGCACTCCATCAGCTCGCCCCAGCGCTGGCCCTCAGTGTAGACATGCAAAAACTGAGGAGAGTCCTTATAAAGGCCAACCCGGTCGGGATCATGGTCATCCGGCAACACAAATACGAAGCCACCGGGAGCATCCAACACCTGCCACACCGACAGATAGCCGGTGGAGGGCAGCATTTCACCGTAATAGTAATCACGGAAATTCTCATAGCAGTACCAGTCGAAATGCTCCGCCTTGCGCCAGCGCAGCACCCGGGCCTTATCGGACTTCTGATTGGCGTCGAAATAGGCAATGGCTTCCCGGGTGGTGGTGCGGGTGCGGATCAAGGGAATATCAGCAGCAATGATATCAGCGATTTCCTGCCGGAGCCGCTGGATGCTGTAATCTTCCGGTTTTTCCAATTCAAAAAAGATACCGTAATTGACGGTGCAGTGCATTCTGGCTCTGGCCTCCGGCCACAGCCGGTTCAACGCCAGAAAAATAACGAACTGGGCCGTGCGGGTATAGGCCGCTTTGCCTGCAGTATCCTGGTAACGGATCAGTTTCACCTCGCCGCCGGATGCCGCCACCGCGGAACGGGTCTTGGTGTTGGCCACATCCTTTTCCCGCAGGGGGATATAATTGAGCGTAAAGACCTCGCCGGCGATCCGGGCCGCCAAAGGATTGGTAGAAAGCCGGTCCGTGGCAAGGCCCAACTGACGAACCATATCCAGCAGAGATTGGCCGGATTGGGGCGTTACACTGTGCTTATCGATGATCAAATTCATAGGTTTACCTCCTGTCATACTGGTTTGGGCAAGAAAAAAAGGTTGACTGCCCAGCAAAAACCGGTAGTCAACCATTTACGGTGGTTCGTAGAAACGCCTGCCCATATTGCAGGTATATACCCTCATATCCGAAGCAGGTCGGCTCGGACTTTGTCGAAAAGTATTATACCACATTGGATTCAAAAATGCAAGAATTATTTCATTCGATAGCTTTGTACCCCGGTTCCGGGATAATAATGCAGCAAAATCTGGCGGTAATCACTGCCGCTGCGGGCCATGGCATCGGCGCCGTACTGACTCATGCCTACCCGATGGCCCTGGCCCCGGGTATATACTGTGATGCCGGTTTCCGATGCCGCCAGGGTAAAGGCCGTTGAGCGAAGGGACAGTTTTTTTCGCAGATCCGTACCGGTGAAGGTTACGCCGCAGATATCCGCCGTTTTTACTCCGCCGCCCTGGGTGTATGTAATCACACCGAACCAACTGCCGGGCACACCGGACAAGGTGATCCCCAGCGCTTCTTCAAATGCCTGCACTGTGAATTCCTTCTGATCGGTATAATAGGCAGCATGCTCCTCCCCCGGGCTTTCCACCGATTGCAAATAGGGATAGTCCTGTCCCCACACCGCCAGGGCATCCTCAGTGCTGCCGCCAGAACAGGAGAAATAAGCCGCCACGATCAGTTCTCCTTCATAGCATACAACCTGGTCTGCAGTTTCGGAAAGGGCGGATCGAAATTTGTCGATCTGCGCCGAGGTCCCCCCTTGCTGAATATACCGCAGCGGCGACAAATACCCCTGGCAGCAGGAAGAATCGGTGCAGACCGCGTTGGGCGTATGATTTCCCGTTTGCAGACAGCTTCGCAGTGTGAAGGTCCTGGCAGCCACCGCCTGGGCTTTAATGGCTTCCGTAGCAAAATCCGCCGGCACCTCCGCCAGCAGAACCCCCAGTAAATACTCTTCCAACTCCATCTGCACCGTTTGATCACCGGTGATCACAGGAACTGTAATCGTTTGGGTAGAAACCGTGGTGGTTTGGGTTGGTAAGGCATTGTTTTCCGGCTGCTGTGGCTTTTCCCCGTTTCCTTTCCATATGACAGCGGTTACCAGCAGCGCCGGCAGGCCGATGCCCATGGCAATCGCTTGAATCCATTCTTTTTTCCATTGCATCATTTGTATCACCCCGGGATATTCTATCGCCTTGCGGGTAAAAATGCCGTCGAGGGATGGCATACAGGCATGAGAATTTACGCAGCATTCTTGACATCGGACGCTATTGTCAGTATAATGAAGATGCGAAAATTGTCGAATTGGAGCGAATACATGAGACATTTCTTAAAGAAAATGATACCGTTTCTGCTGGCGCTGGCCATACTGCTCAGCGTCGGGTGGTATTTTTTGGTTTATGACACCACTTTGACCCGGGATCTGCTGCTGCATCAGGCTCGACGGTTTGAAGAAAACGGAGACACCGGTGCCGCCGTTTGGCTTTACAATCTCGCCTATTTACAATCGGGACACGATGAGACTGTGGCCATTGAATTGGCAGAGCAGTTTAAGCAGATCGGAAACTATTCCAAAGCCGAATCCACATTGACAAAAGCCATTCAAGATGGCGGCAGTATAGAGGTATACATCGCCCTGTGCAGTACCTATGTGGAGCAAAACAAGCTGCGCGATGCGGTAAATATGCTGGACAAAGTGACAAATCCCCAGATCAAGTCCCAGTTGGATGCGCTGCGGCCCACCGCGCCTGTGGCATCGGTCAACACCGGCACTTACGATCAGTATCTGCAGCTCAGTTTCACAGCCGATGGCGCAACGGTGTATGCAGCCACAGATCTGGATTATCCCGACACCCGGGATCTTTACACCGCTCCGCTTTCTCTGCCCAAGGGACAAACCACGGTGTACGCTTTATCCATCGCTGAAAACGGTTTGGTAAGTCCGCTGGCGATCTACGGCTACATCATTCAAAATGTGGTGGAGGAAGTCACCTTTGCCGACAGCTATGTAGAAAACGCTTTACGGCAGCTTCTGCAGATTCCGGCAGAAGAAACCGTATACAGCAATATGCTGTGGAATCTGGAGGAATTCACCTTCCCCGCGGAAGCACTCTCCTGCCAGGATCTTCAATGGCTCACCGGCCTGAAGAAACTGACCATCCGCAGCTGCAGTCTAACAGACCTGTCTGCCCTGGGCGCTTTGACCCAACTGCAAACTTTGGAGGTAACGGATACTGCCATCGCTGACAGCGACCTTCGGTTCCTGGGGGAAATGACCTCACTGAACCACCTGACCCTGTCCGGCTGTTCCATCAGCACCATTGCCCAAATGTCCAAGCTGACCAAGCTGGAATATTTGGACCTGAGCAACAACATCATCCGTAACCTTTCCGCCCTCAGCGGCATGGTGCAGCTGCAAGAGCTGTATCTGTCCGGCAACGCGCTGATCAGCTTAAAGGATATTGCCGGATTGCAGAACCTGCAGGTACTGGATGTTTCCTACAATTCCCTGGCCTCCACCGCCCCGGTGGCATCCTTGACCGCGCTGCGAAAGCTGGATGTATCCAGCAACAATCTGATGCAGCAGGATCTGGAAGGTCTGCAGGCACTGACGGAACTGGAGCATTTTGCCGCCGCCTACAATAACCTGATCGATTTGGATGTGCTGCAAAACTGCAAAAAACTGAAGACCCTGAATGTATCCCACAACACGCTGCTGAACATTCAGGCAGCCGCGCTTTTGCCCATGCTGGAGGAATTGGACTTCTCCCACAACGAGGTCAGCAGACTTCCTTCTTTTACCGCCAACAGTCCTCTGAAGGTGATTCGCGGCGAATATAATATGCTCACATCGCTGGATAATCTTTCCGGACTAAGCAATCTTACCTATGTGTATATGGATTACAACGAAAAGCTTTCCAACATCAATTCCCTGCAGCATTGCAAGGCTTTGGTGGAGGTATTTGTATACGGTACCAAAGTGACCAATGTTTCCAAGCTGGCGGATGCCGGTATCCTGGTGCATTATACACCCAAGGTTTAATATCCCCGGCGGGAGGCGCTTGCAGCCTCCCGCTTTTTGTGACGATATGATGAAATTTTCCACTTTACCGCCCCGCCAAAAGGGTATAAGGAAAAAAACAGCCCGTATCTGAACTTTTGACACGATATGCAATTGACACCCACCGAAAAGGGTGCTATACTTAAGCTAGCATATTATTAAGAAAAGGAGATTGAAATTATGAAATGTTCCAATTGCGGCGCAGATCTGGCTGAAGGCACAAGGTTCTGTGGCGCCTGCGGTACCGCTGTAGCATCTGAAGCCGTTGTAGAAGAGCCTGTCGCAGCAGAAGCTCCCGCAGAGACCGTCGACACCCCCGAAACCGAAAAACCCGCGGAAACCAAGAAAGAAAAAGGCCCCAACAAAGTGGCGCTGGCTTTGACCGCTTTCGGCGCAAAGATCAAAACCGCTGCCCAGCCTGTGGTGGATAAGTGCAAGCCCTTTGTGGAAAAGAATAAGCTGTGGATCGCCGGCGGCGCTTGCCTGGCTATTCTGCTGATCACCGTGCTGATCGTGATCGGCGCATGCAACAGCGGCAACGGTTTTATTCCCGTGGAGCACGCCATTGATGCCACCGTCAGTGAGGATGGCGAAGTACTTGTCCGCTTTGACAACAAGAAGGTCATTAAAACCGGCATTGAAGCAAAATCCATTAAGGACCGTCAGAAGAGCATGGATGGCAATGTGCTGACCTTCCGGACCAACGACAATCAGTTGGTGGTTGTAAAGGGCAAGAAGGCTACCGTGGTGGCAGAAAATGTCGTTGAATACATTCTCAGCGTGGATGGCACCGGCATCGGCTTCGTTACCGAAGAGGATGGCGAAAACGCGCTGAAGCTGATGAAGGTCGGCAAGAAGAAGGCCAAGACCGTTATGGAGCAGGAGCCCACCAGCTTTGACCTGTCCCCCGATGGCAAGAGCATGGTGTACACCAAGCTGGATAAGGAAAACGGCAAGGTGGATCTAATGTACTTCAGCGGTTCCAAGAGCAAGAAGATCACCTCCTCCGATGTGGATCTGGTCGGTCTGTCCAACAAGGGCAAGCAGATCTATGTGGTCGGCAAGAACGACGACGGCGACAAGATTCTCTACGCTTACAACACCCGGGGCAACAAGAAGAAGGTCGGCAACTGCTCCAACAGCAGTTTCATCTTCAATGATGATCACACCCAGATCTTGTTCTATGACGGCAAGCTGGATCTTTCCGATGGCATCGAACTGAAGACCTATGTATCCGTCAAAGGCAAGGAGGCCAAACGAATCTCATCCAACCCCGCATATCCCCTGATCCCCAACAGCAGCACCAGCTACAAGAATGATTACGCATCCACCTATCCCTCCGATGATCTGTTCAACAAGGTATACGCCTGCCAAAAGGACGGTCAGATCAACCTGTGGCTGCTGAAGAAGAACGAAAACAGAAGCAAGCGTCTGGCCAGCAATGTTACCGATGCTACGCTGGACGAAAGCGGCAAGTTCGTGTACTACAGCACTAAGGGCAACAACCTGAAGATGCTGAAGATCAGCCACGGTGAGCGCGCTGCCGACAAGGCAAAGATCATTGCCGAAGATGTGAGAAACTATGTGGTCACTTCCGACCGCTCCAAGGTTTACTTCGTCTCCGATGACGCGCTGTACAGCGTCAACGGCAAAACCGGCAAGGGCAAGAAGACCATCGCCGCTGAAAACGTAGGCTATACCCTGGCCTTGAATCAAAAGGACATCTGCTACTATTATGTGGATGAAGATGTCTACGCCTGCTCCAATGGCAGACGGGGCAAGGTCGTGGTGCAGGAGGCTGAGGATCTGGAAGCCACTGCCAACGGCATCGTGTACATCGCTACCGAGGATGCCATTTACGCCACCAAGACCGCCAAAAAGCCTGCCAAGATCTACACCGAAGGCTAATTACCAATAAAAAGCGTGGACACAAGCCTTGTGTCCACGCTTAAATTTTACCCTGTAAAAGCGCCGCCGGAAAAACGGCGGCGCTTTTGATCAATCCCATAGGCATTTCCAATTTTGCACGAAATACTCAATACCGGAATAGACCGTGGTAACCACAATGAGACCTACCACGATGCCGGCGATCAAACTATTGGCGGGAAATGCCATCATCACACACAGTCCCACCATGCTGGAGGCGGTCTTAAACTTGCCGCTCTTACCGGCTGCAATAACCTTTCCCTTGGGACCAGCCACCATTCGAAGCCCTGAGACCGCGAATTCCCGGGTCAGAACGATCATCAGCGCCCAGGCAGGAAACGAGCCCCACTGACAGAACATAGCCATGGCTGCAATGGTCAGCAGCTTATCAGCCAAAGGATCCAGGAATTTTCCGAAATCGGAGACCTGATTATACTTTCTGGCGATGTAACCGTCAACAAAATCCGTCAGACTTGCCAGGATGAAAATGCCCAACGACACCCACATCCACAAATTACTTTGGCCACCGGAAAGGTACATAAACACCATATATGCCGGCAGCATCAACACACGCAAAAGCGTAATTTTGGTTGCGGTCGTCATATTATTCCTCCACAAGATAACCGGACAGATCTCCATCGATGAGACCGTCAATGCAAACCGTTACAAACTGGCCTTCGGAAATATCGTCCTGGGTCGCGATCCATACACGGCCATCGATCTCAGGAGAGTCGGCATAAGTACGGCCGAAATACTGCTCAAATTCCTGATCATATCCGTCTACCAGTACTTCCAGAGTCTTGCCGATCATAGATTCATTTTGCTCGTCCATGATGCGGGACTGAATCGTTTCCACCATCTGCGCACGAGCCTGGGCGATCTCATTATCCACGAAATCCATTTGGGCAGCCGGTGTTCCCTCTTCCGGCGAGAACGGGAAAGCTCCCACCCGTTCCAGCTTCACTTCCTTCAGGAAGGTACACAGCTCAGCAAACTCCTCTTCTCCCTCACCGGGCAGGCCGGTAATAACGGAAGTGCGCAGCACCAATCCGGGGATTTTTTCCCGCAGCGTGGCAAAGAGCCAGCGCAGATACTCTCCGTTGCCGCGGCGGTTCATCAGATTCAGGATCTTGCTGTTGCAATGCTGGATAGGAATATCCAGATATTTGACGATCTTCGGCTCGGATGCGATGGTCTCGATCAGTTCCATGTCGATCTCATCCGGATACAGATAATGCAGACGCACCCAATGAAAATCCATTTGGCATAGCTCCCGCAGCAGCTGCGGCAGCAAACGCTTTCCATCTGCCAGGTCAGTACCGTAGCGGCTGGTATCCTGGGCCACCACGATGATCTCCTTGACACCGCCGGCGGCCAAAAGCCGGGCTTCATACAACACATCGTCCAATTGCCGGGAACGGAATTTACCACGGAGATAGGGAATGATGCAATAGCTGCAGCGGTTATCGCAGCCCTCGGCGATCTTCAGATAGGCATAATGCTCCGGGGTGGTCAGAATACGGCCGGTTTCCTGCTCGGGGGCGTCAATAGAACCAAAATCGGCGACCGACTCCCCTTCCAGCAGTTTTTCAATTGCCGGAACCACCTCAGTGTAACTGCCGGTGCCAAGAATACCGTCCACTTCCGGCATTTCCTGCAAGATCTCATCCTGGTACCGCTGGGAAAGGCAGCCGGTAACCAGGATCTTGCCTACAAGACCTTCCGCCTTCAGCGCTGCGGTCTGCAAAATGAAATCGATCGCTTCTGCTTTGGCCGAATCGATGAAACCGCAAGTATTGATGACAACAACATCCGCGCCAACCACATCGGCCTGCACGGTATGTCCCGCTTCCTGGACGCGATACATCATTCGCTCGCAATCCACTTGATTCTTGGCGCAGCCAAGAGAAATAAATCCAATATTTGCCATATTAATCCTCCGGATATTCGTCCGCATTCCGGTTTATTCGTCCCAGAACTGTGCGGATCTCGGAATAGCTGTGCCCACGGCGAAGGAGGGCATCCACGGCTTTTTTGACCTGTTTTTGGTCGGCATCGTCCGACAGACGGCTTTGCAGGAAAGCCAGGATATGATCGGACTGATCGGGATAATCCGCCAGCGCAGCATCCCAGTATGTTTTGGGGATCTTTTTTTCATACAGCGCCTGCTTGGCCCGGGCCAGGCCGTAGCCTTTGGCCGCGCAGCGGGCAACCACCTGGCGGGCAGTTTCTTCATCGTCCACCAGATGCATTTCTTCCATCCATGCCACCGCTTCCGCCGCCTGGGAAGGGTCCTCCCCTTTTTGCACCAGTCGTTGCTGCAGGTCCTTTTTGGAAACGGCAGACGCCGCCACGATACGAACCGCCCGCATTTTCGCGGACATCTGCCTGGCGCTTTGCTGCAAGGCAGAAAATTCCTGCCGCGTCAGCTCTCTGCCGGCATACAGGCCGTAGTCTTCCACGGTCTGCCGATACAGGGCCAGCCGGGTACCGTCGTCAAAGGTGATCCAATAACGGCCGGCACGGTCCGGTTCAGCCTTTATCGAATCAATCCTCATCATCGAAATCGTCGGCGCTGATGGCAATGCCCTTCTGGGCCGCCTTGGCCGGAGCCTTGGGAGAGGCGGCCTTCAGCAGATTCTCCCGCACCTTGGCCTCCACCTCTTCGGCGATGTCCGGATTGGACTGCAGGAAATTCTTCACGGAATCCTTACCCTGGCCGATGCGGTCATCACCCATGGAGAACCAGGAGCCGGACTTCTGGATAATATCCATCTCCACCGCCAGATCCACCAGTTCACCCCACTTGGAGATGCCCTGGCCATAGAGAATGTCGAAATACGCTTCCTTGAAGGGCGGCGCCACCTTGTTCTTGACCACCTTGACCCGGGTCTTATTACCGACCACATTGCTGCCTTCTTTAATCGCTTCGGTGCGGCGCACATCCAAACGGACAGAGGAATAGAACTTCAGCGCGTTACCGCCGGTGGTGGTTTCGGGATTGCCGTACATGACACCGATCTTCATACGGAGCTGGTTGATAAAAATGACCACACAATTGGTCTTGTTGATGGTGCCGGCCAGCTTTCGCAGTGCCTGGCTCATCAGACGGGCCTGCAGGCCCACAAAGGCATCGCCCATCTCGCCCTCGATCTCGGCGCGGGGTGTCAGCGCCGCCACGGAGTCCACCACCACCGCATCCACAGCGCCGCTGCGGACCAGGGCGTCGGTGATCTCCAGCGCCTGCTCACCGGTATCCGGCTGGGACACCAGCATATTGTCAATATCCACGCCCAAAGCGGCGGCATACACAGGATCCAGCGCATGCTCTGCATCCACGAAGGCCACTTCGCCACCCATCTTCTGCGCTTCTGCCAGGATGTGCAGGGCCAGGGTGGTCTTACCGGAGGATTCCGGACCATAGATCTCAATAATTCTGCCCTTGGGCACACCGCCGATGCCCAAAGCCGCATCCAGCGCCAGAGAGCCGGTGGGAATGGCTTCCACATTCATTTCGGGGCGGTCACCCAGGCGCATAACTGTGCCCTTGCCATAGCTCTTTTCGATCTGCGCCAAAGCGGTAGCCAGCGCCTTTTTCTTGTCGGACGCGGGTGCCGGGGATTCAAAGCTTGTCTTTTTCGTAGCCATTAATTCTCTTCCTTCCTGACGAGCTGCGCAAGCAAGGCCCGTTCTCTGTCATTATAATCCCGGACACGTTCCAGGATCTTGTATCCATGATTTTCCAAAATTTGGCAGATGGCCTCCGCCTGGCTGGGGTCATATTCCAGACAAAGATAGCCGTTCTGCTTTAAGATGGCGGTGTAGTTCTCCGCAATAGAGCGATAAAAATCCAGGCCATCCATACCGCCGTGCAGAGCCAGATGGGGTTCATAATCCTTCACGGAACGGTCCAGTTCCTTCATTTCCCGGGTGGTAATGTAGGGCGGATTGGAGATGATCATATCATACATCCCCATTTCTTGCGGAGGTTTCTGTAAGGCATCGGCGCAGATGCAGGTAACCCGCTGCGTCAACTGATGGCGCTGCACATTCTTCTGCGCCACCGCCAGCGCTTCGGCAGAAATGTCTGCCAGGGTAATGCTGGCATCCTTGACCCGTTTGGCCACCGCAATGCCGATACAGCCGGAGCCGGTGCAAAGGTCCAAAATACGGGGATCCTGCTCCAGATACAGCCCCCGCTTGATGGCAAGCTGGGTAACCGCGCAGGTATCATCCCGGGGGATCAGCACATTTTTGTCGATGTAAAAGGTCAGGCCGTAAAAGCTCCACTCGCCCAGCACATAGGCCAGCGGTTCTCCGGACATGACCCGGCTGACCGCAGTTTCCATTTGCTGACAGATCTCCTCAGAGGCGTACTGTTCCCGATCGGACAGGATCTGTTCATTGGTTTTGCCGGACACATAACTCAGAAGGCTGCGGGCCAGCAGGCTGGCAGTCTGTTCCTCTTCCAGCAGCATAAAACGCCGGCGGGCTTCCAAATAGAGTTGGGAATACTTCTTTACCAAGCGTCTTCCCCCTCCTTCTCCGGCAAAACAGCCTTCACCGCTTCAATACCCACTTCCATCATGCTGTCATCAGGCTCATTGGTGGTAAACTTCTGCATCCACATACCCGGTGCGGCAATGGCGCGGGTGAACCAGTTGTCATGGCGGCCGGTCCAGCGGTTGATCTCATAGGTAATGGCCACCACCACCGGCAACAGCAGCAGCTTAAATGCCACCATGATCAGACGATACAGGAACGTGCCCTGCATGGATGCCAAAGCCGGGATCGCCGTCAGAAGCAACGAGGAGGCCATGGCAAATACCAGCGTGGAAATGATCACCACAACCAGCAGAAAACTGGTGCCGCAACGGGGATGCAGCCGGGTCATTTGACGGACATTTTCCACGGTTAAGGGCAATCCGGCTTCATAGCAACGAATGGTCTTATGTTCGGCGCCATGATAGGCAAAGACCCGTTTCATCTCTTTCATGCGGGAAACCAGGACCATATAGCCCACAAAAATGCAGATACGAAGCACGCCCTCCACCAGGTTTAGCAGCAGCTGATTGGGGATCCAACGGTCGAAAAAGCCAGCCACCACCACAGGCAGCAGAATAAATAAGCCGATGCTCATGGCCAGGCCCAGGAAAACGGCGAAGCCTATAACGAACTGCTGAAATTTCTCATTGCCCAGTTTCTTTTCCAACCATTGATCAAATTTGGATTGGGGCTCCTGGCTTTCCTCGGGCGACAGGTCCGCAGAATGCATCAGCGCCTTCACGCCGGTGACCTGCGAATCAAAAAAGGTTCGCACGCCGCGGATGAATGGCCAATTCAATATAGATTTCTTGGGTGGGATCTTCCGAGGGCGAATATCCACATTCAGCGTTCCATCCGCCTGGCGGACAACAATGGCGTCTTTCTCAGGGCCCCGCATCATAATGCCTTCGATCAGAGCCTGACCGCCGATGGATGTTTTGAATTTTTCACAACATACAGGTTGTTTCTTTTCCATACAATATATCCTCACTGTGCAACAGGCAGCGAAACGGTGACCACCGTACCGCCGCCGGGGGCATTGGCAATATCCAGCACACCGCCGTGCATCTGAACGATCTCATCGCAGACCGCCAGGCCAATGCCGGTACCTCTGACCTTGGTGTTGCCCTTGTAAAATTTCTTTTTAACCAGAGGAAGCTCCTCTTCGGGAATGCCGGGGCCATAGTCCCGGATGCGGACAACCACATTCTCTTCCTCCACCGTCATGGAGGCTTCGATACGCTTGCCCTCGCCGCCGTGTTTGGCGGCATTGTCCAAAATATTCAGGAAAACCTGGCGCAGACGGGCGCAATCGCAGGGGATCTCAGGGATCTCCTCATCGGTGTCCATGTAATCAAGCCGAATACCATTCTGCTGCAGGTGGCTGCCGTACATATACACCGTATCTTCAAACGCGGCGCGGATATCTGACACCTGCACATTCAGCGTAAAGCGGCCGTCCTGCAGGCGGGTAAAGTCCAGAAGTTCCATAACCATATCCGTCAGCCGCCTGGCCTCCCGGGAAATGATCTTCACACCCCGGCTGGTCTGCTCATCCAGGCTATCGTCAGACAGCAAAGTCTCGCTCCAGCCGTTGATAGCCGTCAGCGGTGTGCGCAGCTCATGGGACAGCGAGGCAATGAATTCCGCCTGCATTTTTTCATTTTGGTTGATCTTGGCCGACATTTCATTGATGGTATCCGCCAAAACACCGATCTCATCGTTGTATTTTTTCTGAATTTGGGCGCCGTAGCTGCCGTTGGCAATTCGACGGGCCTTTTGTGTGATCTCATTGACCGGCAGGACAATGGACCGAATATAATAGCCGCTGCTGAGCAGCAGCACTGACAGCAGAACAAAAAATGCGCCAACCGCCACCAGGGCGATCTGCAGGATCTGTCTGTTCAGCAGACGGGTGGAGGTGACATAGCGCAGTACGCCCACCACCTGACCGTCGGAATAGATCATGGGACAGGAAACTGCCATGATATGTTCACCGGTATCCGGGTCCACTCCGATGAAGGGTTCTGTCTGCCTTTGACGGATCGCTTTCGCGATTTCGCCGGTACGGGGCGATTTACCTGCCCAAGGGCCGTAGCTGGAGGCCACCAGGACCCCATCATTGTTGATAAACTGCAGTTCCATAGAACCGCTCATCTCAAAGGTTTGGGCGTAGCTGACGCAGGATTGGTAGTAATCGTCGTAGTTTTGGCTAATGTAACCGGAGAAAAACTGGCTGGTCTGGGCGGCACGGCTCATCATATCCGAGCGCATATTGGAATAATAGTACACGGCGAAGGTAGCCGTGATCAGTAAAACACACACCAGTCCCAGCAGACAGAACACTGTCAAAGTGTTTCCCAGCCAACGGCTGCGGAGACTGCTTTTTCTTTTTTTCATGGCTTACCTTCTCCTTTCCTATCATTTTGCGCCAATGCAGGCAGGTATCAAGCGCCCCATTTGTAACCGAAACCCCAAACGGTGGTGATATAGACAGGATTGGCGGTATCGTCTTCGATCTTGATACGCAGACGGCGGATATTCACATCCACGATCTTCAGTTCACCGTCGTATTCCTTGCCCCACACCTCCGTTAAGATGTCCTCGCGGCTGAGGGCCTTGCCGGGATTGCGCATAAACAGCTTCATAATGCTGTATTCCACCTGGGTCAGGCGGATACGGGCACCGTTTTTATCCAGGGTATGGTTGCGGGTATTCATCACAAAGGGTCCCTGGCTCATCACTTCGCCGTTGCCGGTAGTGTCCTGCCCGATACGGCGGAACAGCGCATCCACACGGGCGGTCAGCTCCGCCGGCGAGAAGGGTTTGGTAACATAGTCATCGGCGCCGGTCATCAGACCCGTAACTTTGTCCATTTCCTGGGTGCGGGCAGTGAGCATGATGATGCCCATCTGCTTGTTACCGGCACGGATATGGCGGCAAACTTCAAAGCCATCCATATCCGGCAGCATAATATCCAAAATCGCCACCTGAATGTCCCGCTGCTCCTGGAGACGGTCCAGCGCTTCCCGTCCGGTACCGGCCTCTACCACGGTATAACCCGCCCGCTGCAGGTTGATCACTACGAAACTGCGGATATTGACTTCATCTTCCAAAATCAGAACTTTTTTCATGGGTTGGTTAATCCTCCTCGGTGGTTAGCTCGGCGCGAATGGGGAAAAAGATATCTTTCATGGTTTCTAAGGTAATGCCCGCATCCTTGGCGGCCGATGTGACGTCCGCCACATAGATCACAGCATTGCCCTTATACAAAATCAGGCGGTCTTCCTGCTTGGCTTCCGATTCTCTGTCCGCATCGGTCAGCGCCCGGATCGTGACCATCACAGTCTTTTCTCCGTTTTTCAGCAGACTGAACACGGTGCCGTCGTCGGTTTGTTCCACATAAACAGCATTCAGATGTTCCGGCGCAACAACAACGAACCAGCCTTCCGCATAATTGTGATAGGTGTGCATTTTCACCGTTTCATTTCCCTGGCTGTCCAGGCCGTACCATTGCAAAAAGCTTTGCTTTCTGTTTCCCGGAACGGTACTCACCGGGATGAACCTGGCAATCTCCGGCACATTGTCACCGTCCACATCTGTGGGATACACCCGGTAATCCTGCAGCGACTGGGTAGTAATGCTTTTTTTTACCGCGGTCAGCTGGTCCTGGTCCAGGACGAAAACATCGGTGACCAATGTCTTATTCTCCATTTCACAGGTAACAAACATAGCCCGGCGGCCGTCTGTCAGCGGCCCCTCCGTAAAACGGGAAAAACCGGCAGCAGGCGCAGAGACAGTTTGTTCCTGGGTGCAGACCATTTCATCATTCCGGTAGCTGTAGAGCATCACATGGCCCTTGCCATCCTCGGCGGTACTGTTGGCCAGCAGGAACAGTTCACTTTGCTGATCCTGGTTAAGATCGCAGACTGTTAATCGGGCGTAGCCGGTACTGAGCAATTGCCGGGCAATGCCGTTGGTAAACCGGTAGACCGAAACCGCGCGGACCACCTGGTCGCTGACCTGCCGGCCAACAACGATCTCCAGGCCCGGGCGATCATCCAGCTGGGCATACTCCACAAAGTCAAAACCCATGCCGTAACCCTCAATGGTGTCCATCAGCACATAACCGGAGGCCAATTGGCTGAAAATCAGAATTTTTAGCGGCTTTTCGCTGTTATCTCTGGCAAAAACCAAATACTCATCAATGCCGTCGCCATCCAGGTCCGCAGGCTGTACCGTCTGCCGGTTTTCACCGTACATAGGTACGCTGTGGGTCAAGCCGTCCATGGCTTCGTCAATAACAGGCTGCAGCTCATTATGCGCCTGGGAGCGTCTGGGCAAACAATAGAGCTGGTCCACCGTTCTAAGGCCGCAGCCGGTAAGTACAAGCGCCGCCAAAAGCAGCAGTGGTATCAATTTCAAATATCGGCGCATTGCCTTCACGCTCCTTTCCATCCAGGTATTATAACACATTTTTTCGAAAAAGGAAAGCTATTTTATCACAACATTTCCATTTCCCAGCAAATTTTTCAGCTCCGACAGCATATTCTCCGCAAAGCTGCATCTGGTGCCCCGACGCAAACCGGAATCCGCAAAGTACAGCACCACAGGGTTTTCTCCAGGGAACATCTGCAAAATAGCCCGGGTTTTGATATACTCCAAAGAATCCTCGCCGGGTAGTTTAAGATACAGTTTTCCGGCCACCGGCTGCGGCTTGGCAGCAGGCTCCTGTATCTGCGGACCATCTTCAAAATCCGACATTGGGCGGGCGCGGTTGATGACGATCTGGGCATCCTTATCATCCCGCAAACTCAGCCGTCCGGTGATCACCACCGGGGCATTTTCCCGCAAATAGCCGCCATACTGGTTCAGCACATTGGAGAAAGCCAGCATTTCCATAGAAGCCGTATCGTCTTCCACGGTGACATAGGCCATCATGGAATTGTTGCGGGTGGTCTTCATCTTAACAGCCTGAACGATGCCTGCCACGGATACGATCTCATCATCCTTCACCGGACATTCCTCGCCCATTAGCAATCCGATGGGCTGGACATGGGTATTTTTCAAATATTTGCGGTAATCGTCCATGGGGTGGCCAGACAGATAAATACCGGTGGTCTCCTTCTCCATGGCCATCAGGTCGGTTTTCTTCAATTCCGGCAATTGGGGCATAGGCAGCGATGCACTGCGGTCCGTTTGCTCCAGCATGCCAAACAAACCTAACTGCCCGTCGATATTCTTTTTTCTGCTTTCCGCCATGGAATCCATCATCAGCTCATACGCCGCCAGCATCTCGCTGCGGTGATGACCGAAGCAGTCCATAGCGCCGCATTTGATGAAGTTTTCCACCGCCCGCTTGTTCATCTCTTCACCCATCCGCTGCAGGAAATCTTCCAGGCTGCGGAAAGGGCCATCTTCTCTGCGCTTGCGCACCATGCTGCGGATCAAGCCTCGACCAACATTCTTCACGGCGCCCAGGCCAAAGCGAATACAATCGCCTTCCACTGTGAAATGATCATCGGAATGATTCACATCCGGCGGCAGTACCCGGATGCCCATTTCCTTACATTCGGAAATATAGCCGGCGATCTTGGCGGCGGAGTCAATCACAGAAGTCATCAGCGCTGCCATATACTGCTTGGGATAGTGACACTTTAAGTACGCGGTTTGATAGGCAACCACAGCATAGCACACCGCATGGGCTTTGTTAAAAGCATAGTTGGCAAAGGCCACGATCTCGTCATACAACGACTGGGCCACCGCCTCAGCAATACCGTTGGCAATGCAGCCGGGAATGTTCTTCCCGGGATCACCGTAGACAAAGACCTTGCGTTCCTGCTCAATGATCTTCATTTTTTTCTTGGAGATGGCCCGGCGAATATTATCTGCCTGACCCATGGTATAGCCGCCCAACTGCCGGAAGATCTCGATCACCTGCTCCTGGTAGACGATGCAGCCATAGGTGACCTTCAAAATAGGTTCCAGCTGGGGACATTTATATGTGACCTTCTTGTGGTTCAGCTTGTTTTCGATAAACCGGGGAATGGAGTCCATGGGGCCGGGGCGGTACAGCGCCACGATGGCGGTGATATCTTCGATGGAGTCGGCCTTCATGCCCACGCATACGCCGGTCATGCCGGTGGATTCCAGCTGGAACACACCCTGGGTCTTGCCCTCCGCCAGCATACGGAAGGTTTCCGGATCGTCATCCGGTATTTTGTCCATGGAGAACTCCGGGTCAAACTGCCGGACCTGCAGCTCCGCGTCCCGAATTACCGTCAGGTTTCGCAGACCCAAAAAGTCCATTTTCAGCAGGCCCAGTTCCTCGATGGTGGTCATGGTGTACTGGGTGACGATGGTATCGTCATTACAGCTTAACGGCACATAACTGCGCACCGGTTCGGCTGTGATCACCACGCCGGCGGCATGGGTGGAGGTGTTGCGCGGCATCCCCTCCAGGCTCATAGCAGTGTCGATCAGCAGCTTTACCCGCTGGTCGGTATCATACATTTCCTTCAGCTTGGGGCTGACCTCCAACGCCTCTTTCAAAGTAATGTGCAGCGTATTGGGAACCAATTTTGCTACCACATCGGTTTCAGCGAAGGTGAAATTCATAGCCCGGCCCACATCCCGAATGGCGCCGCGGGCAGCCATGGTGCCAAAGGTAGCGATCTGCGCCACCCGGTCATGACCGTACTTTTCCACCACATAATCAATGACCTCTCCACGGCGTTCCTGGCAGAAATCGGTATCGAAATCCGGCATGGATACCCGTTCGGGATTCAGGAAACGCTCAAAGATCAGCGCGTATTTCATGGGATCCACTTCCGTGATATGCATACAGTACGCCACGATGGAAGCGGCGCCGGAACCACGGCCGGGACCCACGGGGATGCCCTGTTCCTTGGCATAACGGATAAAATCCCACACGATGAGATAGTAGTTTACATAACCCATCCGGCTGATCACGCCGATCTCATATTCCAGCCGCTGGGTGTAGCTTTCCGGCGGATCCACATATCGCTTCCGGAAGCCGTCATAGCACAGCTTGCGGAAGTATTCTTCATTGGTGTAGCCCTCCGGCACAGGGAAAGAAGGCAAATGATATTCGTTAAAGACAAATTCCACATTGCAGCGCTCCGCAATGCGGGCCGTATTTTCAAAGGCTTCCTCACAGCCGGGGAATAACTGGCGCAGTTCTTCCTCGCTTTTCAGGTAGAATTCCTCGGTTTGGAATTTCATCCGGTTTTGGTCGTCCACTGTCTTTCCGGTCTGGATGCACAGCAAAACATCCTGCATTTTCGCATCCTCACGGCGCAGATAATGGGCATCGTTGGTCACCACCAGAGGAAGGCCTGTTTCCCGGGCGATCCGCATGACGCCCTGATTGACAGGGCGCTGCTCGTCAATTCCGTGGTCCTGCAGTTCCAGGTAGAAATGATCCGGACCGAAGATTTCCGCCAGCCGCAGGGCATAGTCCCGGGCTGCGTCATAGTCCTCGTTCATCAGATACTGGGGAATACCGCCGGCCAGGCAGGCAGACAAGGCAATCAAACCTTCGTGATGCTGCTCCAGCAACGCCAGGTCCACCCGGGGTTTACTGTAAAAACCATTGGTAAAGGCTTCGGATACCAAATAGCACAGATTCCGGTAGCCGGTCATATTTTCACACAACAGCACCAAATGATAGGGGTCGTTATCGATGCCGTGGACGCGGTCCTCCATGCGGCGCCGGGCTACATACACTTCACAGCCAATGATGGGCTTGATCCCGGCAGCTTTGGCCGCTTTATAAAAGTCGATACAGCCATACATCACACCGTGGTCGGTGATGGCAATGGCATCCTGCCCCAGCTCCTTCACCCGATCCATCATGCCGCTGATGCGGCACGCGCCATCCAGGAGACTGTATTCGGTATGGACATGCAGATGTACAAAAGCCATTTATACTTCCTCCTTGGACAGTTCTACCAGCTTCTTCAGCCGATGATTCATGGCAGGCTTGGAGATCGGCGGCTCCATCATGGCGGCCAATTCCGTTAAGGATGCTTCCGGGTTCTGCTGCCGGGCATGCAGAGCCTGCAACAGCTTTTGGGGCAGTTTTTCCGTAATGCCCCGCTGATGCAAAATCTGAATGGCGGCCAACTGCTCTTGGGCGGCTTCCACCACTTTTGAGGTATTGGCATCGTCGCAGTTGCAGCGGCGGTTGACTTTATTGTTCAGTTCCTTTTCCAATTTGGCTTCGATGATGCCCATGGATGCCACACTGGCGCCCAGGCAGGCCAAAAAATCGGAAATTTGATCGCTTTGCTTTACATACAGCACCTGTCCCCCGCCCCGGGCAGCGGTTTTGGGATAGAACGACAAAACCTCATGGATCAAGGTATAGGCTTCTCTGGCGACAGTTTGATGGGTGGTGGTCAGTTCCAGGTGATACGCTTTTCCCGGGTCCGTAACGGAGCCGCCGGCCAGAAACGCACCGCGCAAAAAAGCAGCGCGGCAGCATTCTTCTTCCACCAGCGGCAGATTCAAATGCATGGAAAGGGTGCTGCCGCGGCTAAAACCGCAGGCAGCAAAAATGGCATCCAGCTTATCCGGATCTGTGATCTGAAAGATCAACTTACCGGGGGCAGCCATGCTGGGAAAGGCATCAAATTCCACATCAAAGGCTTTCTTGAACAGCTTGGGCAGGATATAGGCAAACTCCCGGCTTTCGGTAATGATCCGCACACAGTCATGGTCAAAACTGTTGCAAAACAGCAGAACGCCAAAGCATTCCGCCAGGGCGCAGCAATTCTTATGGGGCAAGCTGCGGCAGATCTCTGCTTTGGCCGCAGCGGAATAGGATGTGGCCATATAAATCCCCTTTCTTTACCAGATGCGCACTTCCGGCTCCAGGCGGACACCGGACTTTTCATAGACGATATCGGACACCTGCTGCAGAAGTTGCTTGACATCATCCGCAGAGGCGCTGCCCAGGTTCACGGCAAAGCCCGCATGTTTTTCGGAAACCGCCGCATCCCCTACCCGGTATCCCTTCAGCCCAGCCTGGTCAATCAGGGCGGCGGCATAGCCCTGGGCGGGACGCTTGAAAGCAGAGCCGGCAGAGGGCTTATCCAAAGGCTGAGAGGTGGAGCGTTTTGCCTGCAACTCCCGCATTTTTGCCTTGATCTGCTCCGGTTCGGCAGGCGTCAGCCGGAAAACAGCGCTGATGACAATACCGCCTTCCGTTTCCAAACGGCTGTGGCGATAGGAAAAGTCCATTTCGCTGCCGCTGAGGGTGCGCACATTGCCATCGCGATCCATCACATCCACACTTTCACAGATCTGACAGATCTCGCCGCCGTAGGCGCCGGCATTCATATATACGCCACCGCCAACGGTGCCGGGAATGCCGTGGGCAAATTCCATGCCGGAAAGGCCGTGATTGGCGGCATACACCGCTGCCCGGGTCATGGTGACACCGGCCATAACGCGAATACGGCCATTTTCCAGGCACTGCAGGCCGTCCAGGGCATCCTTCAAGCAAATCACCAGGCCGGAAAGGCCGGCATCCGGGGCCAGCACATTGGTTCCTGCGCCTAAAACAGCGCAAGCGCATCCGATTTCCCCGGAAATATGCAGCAATGCCGCCAGCTCGTCAGCCGACTTGGGAAATGCCATGACCTCCGCATTTCCGCCGATGCGGAAAGAAGTGTGCCGGGACATGGGCTCGGAAAAAGCAAATGAAATACCGGGCAAATTGGTGGAAAAATACTGTTGAATGGGGGTAAATTCAGTCATAAACGCCTCCGGGTGTTTTATTGATTACAGTATATCATACCCTGCGGCTGATTGCAATTATTCCGGCCATGAAATTTTTGCAAAAAACAGAGCCGGCGCAGTATACGCCGGCTCTCGGGATTCATTTGGCTACAAAGCCCACTTTTTTATAGACCTTGCGCAGGGTCTTTTCTGCCACATAGCTGGCCTTTTCCGCGCCGGCCCGGTAGACGGATTCCAGATATGCCTTATCCTTCATCAGCCGCAGGCTCTCTTCCCGGATGGGGCGCAGGTGTTCCACCACGGCCTCGCCAACCACAGGCTTGAATACGCCATAGCCCTTACCCTGGAACTCATTTTCGATTTCCTCGTAGGTCTTACCGGTAACGGCAGCGTAGATGGTCATCAGATTGGCCACGCCGGGCTTGTTTTCCTTGTCGTAGCGGACACAGTATTCCGAATCGGAGTCGGTGATGGCCCGCTTAAACTGTTTCATCACCACTTCCGGCGGATCCATCAGCAGCACCCGGCCGGTATCCTCGTTTTCGGACTTGGACATTTTGGAGCCAGGATTGGTCAGGCTCATGATCCGGGCGCCAACCTTAGGGATGAAAGGCTCGGGGATCTTGAACACATCGCCGTAGATGCCATTGAAGCGGCGGGCAATATCGTGCATCAGTTCCACATGCTGCTTCTGATCCTCGCCAACAGGAACCAGATCCGGCTGATACAGCAGAATATCCGCGGCCATCAGGCTGGGATAGGTGAACAATCCGGCGTTGATATTGTCTTCATTCTTGGCGGATTTATCCTTGAACTGAGTCATGCGGCTCAGCTCGCCAAACATGGAATAGCAGTTCAGCACCCAGGCCAGCTCGGCGTGCTGGTGAATATGGGACTGGATAAACAGGGTATTCTTCTCCGGATCCAGGCCGCAGGCAATATACTGGGCAAGCTGCTCCAATGTACGGCGGCGCACATCCGCCGGATTCTGCCGGACGGTGATGGCATGAAGGTCCGCCATGAAGTAGTAGCAATCAAACTGGTCCGCCCGCTCCGCCCAGTTCTTTACGGCGCCGAGATAGCTGCCCAGGGTCAAATCGCCGCTGGGCTTGATGCCGGAAAGCATCCGTTTTCTGGGGGCAGTTTCCTGAAGGATCTCGCTCATAAAAACACTTCCTTTGATGGTCATTTGCTATATTCTATCATAGCAAGACGGATTTAGCAAGAATATTTTGCGGTGTTTGTCCGCCGGGTGATCGGATAAAAAAAGGCGCCGCTGCGCGGCGCCCTTTCCTATCCTGTTTATTCCTCGTCCTCGAAGTCAAACTCCAGGTTCTCGCCGCAGTTGGGGCAAGGCAGGGAGCCTTCTTCCAGCGTTTCCTCGTCGAAATTGATCACTTCGCCGCAGGCAGGACACTGGACTTCATAGATGGTGGAGTCCTCGTCGCCGAAATCGAAGCCTTCGTCGCACTCCTCGTCTTCCCACTCATCCTCATCGTCGTAGTCATCATAGTCTTCTTCCTCGTCCATGATGAAATCCTCGATGGCATCCAGATCCTCTTCGATCTCGTCCAGCTCATCGGAGATAGCGATGGTGGTATCCTCAATGTTGGTAACCTTCTTGGTAATATCGCCCAGCAGTTCTACGATGGCGGCGATCATCTGGCCCTCGGCAGTTTCGGTGCTGAGCTTCAGGCCATCCATCAGACCTTTCAGATAGGCGGACTTTTCATTGATAGTCATGGTAATGACTCCTTCCATTGCATTATTTTGAAGGAAGGGGACGATGTGGGCATCGTCCCCTACAGAAATGCGGTAAAATTAAGCCTTGGAACGGCCCAGGTACTCGCCGGTACGGGTGTCGATCTGGATCTTGTCGCCCTCATTGATGAACAGCGGCACCTTCACCTCAGCGCCGGTCTCAACGGTAGCGGGCTTGGTGACATTGGTAGCGGTGTTGCCGGCAAAGCCAGGCTCGGTCTCGGTAACGACCAGGTCAACGAAGTTGGGAACTTCCACGCCGAAAACCTTGCCCTTGTAGGACATAACGGTGCAGATATCGTTCTCCTTGACGAACTTAAAGCTGTCATCCAGCACGTCGCCGTTCAGGGGCTCCAGCTCGAAGGTTTCCTGGTCCATGAAGTAGTACAGCTCGCCGTCGTTGTAGCTATACTCCATTTTCTTTCTCTCAATGAAAGCGGTGGGGAACTTGGCAGAGGGGTTCAGGGAAGTTTCGGTCACGCCGCCGGTGATGACGTTACGCATCTTGACGCGCACAAAGGCAGCTCCCTTGCCGGGCTTAACGTGCTGGAACTCGATGACCTGCATAACCTTGCCGTCCATCTCAAAGGTAATGCCGTTGCGAATATCGCCTGCAGAAATCATAAAAATATCCTCCTGATGTCTTCCCTTGCGGGAATTTTATTTATATTCTTTAACTGGTATATTCTAACCTAATATGCGAAATTTTGCAAGGGGTAATCTGATTATTTTCCAACAATAATCAAATTTTTCGGGCTGGTGGCCAAATTTTCCACCCCATTCTCCTTAAAAACCACGCAATCCTCGATGCGAACGCCGAATTTTCCCGGCAAATAGATACCGGGCTCCGCGGATGCAACACTGTTCAGGGGCATGCCGTTGGGATTACCGGGGTTGGGGCTGGGCATCTCGTGGCACTCCATGCCAATGCTGTGGCCGTAGCCATGGCCGAAATAGCTATCGTAACCGGCTTCGGCGATCAAGGTGCGTGCAGCGCCGTCAATATCCTTGCCGGGCACACCGGCCTTGGAAATGGCCAGGCCCGCCAGCTGCGCCTGCAGAACGGTATTGTACACCTTTTCCATCTCTTCGGTGGCATAGCCCACCGCTACGGTACGGGTCATATCGGAGCAGTAGCCCTGATAGATCACACCAAAGTCCATGGTGATGAAATCCCCCTCCCGGATCACCCGGTCACCGGCTACGCCATGGGGCAGGCTGGTATTGGGACCGGAGACAACGATGGGATCAAAGCTCAGGCCCTGGCCGCCGTTTTTATACATGCAGTAGATCAGTTCCGCCTGCAGCTCCAGCTCCGTCATACCCACCTGGATGCGGGGCAGCACTTCGGCAAACGCCTTATCGGCAATGGCCTGGGCCTTCCGCATACGATCCAGCTCCCATTCCTCCTTGACGGACCGGAAGCTGTTGATCGCCTTGCACATGGGCACCAGCTTGGCATTCAGATTCTTCTCATAATGCATCCACTCTGCCACGGTCATGTAATCTTCTTCAAAGCCCAGCGCTGTGATACCGAAATCCGCAATGGCGTCGTTAATGCGCTTGATATAATTGTTTTCCCGGTTCATGATGAGCACTTCAAAGTCCTTGATGCCATTCTCCGCAGACTCGATATAGCGGCTGTCGGTAAAATAGCGGCAACCGGCCTTTGTAACAATGGCAACGCCTTCGGCAATGTCAAATTCAGCGCCATAGTGGCGGCTGAAGCGGGAAGTCAACAGCAGACCGTTTACTTCCCCGTCCAGCAATGTCAGGTACTTCTCAAGATTTTTCATTGGGATAACCTCCTGTTTTTAGCAAGTAGAATAAAAGGCATTTCCAGCACATGCCGTGCTTTCAGCCAGAAATTATGATTATCGATGGCTTTGACCAAAATCGCCCGCACCCCACAGCCATTGGCCCCCAGGGTATCGGTGAAGATCTGGTCGCCCACCAGGGCCGCCTGGGATGCCGGAATGTCATACTTGGCAAGGCATTGCATAATACCTTTGGAAAAGGGTTTTTTCGCATGGGTAATGCAATCCAAACCGTATTGCTGGCAAAATTTTGGCACTCTGTCATTGTGGCTATTGGAGACGACGCACACCACAATACCGCAATTTCGCATCATTTCCAACCAGGAAAGCATCTGCTTGGTTGGCTGGCAAGTGGTGTAGGGCACGATGGTGTTGTCAAAATCCAACATCAGCAGACGGATGTTTTGCTTCATCAGCCAGGATGGCAGAATATCGGTAAGGGCATCGGTCATCACCGCAGGCAGGAAGGAAAGGGGCATACCGTCGTCCTCCATTTCATAAATATCTATAAGATTATAACACAGACGGAGGGATTTGTCCATGCCTTTGCCCATATATCTTGCCATGACAGCCGCAGAAATCGAAAAAAATTCTGTACTTCCTCAACAAATTGCATGGATGGCCTGCCATTTTTCTCCTTACGGCACAGGACTTTCCAACTGCCCTACCCAATTGCCGCCGGGGTCCATGCTGATCCTCAACGACCGGACTCCGGTATGCGGACACGATCCGCAGCAGGTGGCGGCACAATTGCGGGAGCTGGCGGAAACATTGCAATGCAGCCGTGTGCTGCTGGATCTGCAAAGACCAGGTTCAGCGCAGACGCAGCAGATCGTAACTGCCGTCATACAGGCCCTTCCCTGCCCCGTGGCGGTATCCCAGTTTTACGGGCAGGATTTGTCCTGTCCTGTTTTTTTGCCGCCCCTACCGCTGTTGCAGACGCCGGAGGCCTATCTGGCGTCCTGGAAGGGCCGGGAGATATGGCTGGATGTGGCGCCTGAACAAGCCACCTACCGTATCACGGAATCCGGCTGCGCCAAATTGGCTTTGGATACGGATGGGGATTTTTCTCATACGGAAGCAGATCTTTGCTGTGACTATGGAATTGCACAAACGGAAGATGTGATCTGCTTCCATGTGCGGCAGGACATTGCGGCGCTGGTCCGGCGGCTGGAGGGATCGGCGGTCACCTGTCTGGTGGGATTGTATCAGCAATTAGGCTGATTCTGCGACCAAAACATGGCGCATTGCACGGCCCGGTTCCAGTTTTCCAACCGATCCTGCCGTTGCTGCTGAGAGATCTCCGGCAAAAAAGTGCGGTCCAATGCCCAGTTTTTCCGAATATCCTCCACATTCTTCCAGTAACCCACCGCCAGACCGGCCAAATAGGCCGCGCCCATGGCAGTGGTCTCTACACAGCCGGGACGCACCACCGGCGCGCCGCTGAGGTCGGATTGGGTCTGCATCAAATAATTATTGGCTGAAGCGCCGCCGTCTACTTTCAATTGAGAGAGCCGGATGCCGGCATCCGCTTCCATGGCGGAAAGGATGTCATGGACTTGATATGCAATGGAATCCAGCGTTGCCCGGATGATATGGTATTTATTGACGCCACGGGTCAGACCCACCACGGTGCCCCGGGCATGGGGATTCCAGTATGGTGCGCCAAGGCCGGTAAACGCCGGCACCACGTAACAGCCATTGGTATCCGGCACCTTCCGGGCCATGTATTCCGAATCCGATGCGGATTCCACGAATCGCAGTTCATCCCGCAGCCATTGAATGGCTGCGCCGGCCACGAAAATAGAACCCTCCAGGGCATAATGTACCCGGCCGTCCAGGCCCCATGCAACGGTGGTCACCAGGCCGTTGCGGGAAAAGATGGGGGTATGTCCGGTATTCATCAGTAAAAACGCGCCGGTTCCATAGGTACATTTCACATCGCCGGGCTCCAGGCAGGTCTGTCCAAAAAGCGCTGCCTGCTGGTCACCGGCGGCGCCGGCGATGGCAATGGGCGCCCCAAAGAAAGCCGGCTCCGTATATCCAAACAATCCGGAACTGGGCATGGGCACAGGCAGCATAGCGGCAGGAATGTCCAATCGTTCCAGGATCTCTGCATCCCAGGAAAGGGTGTTGATGTCAAAAAGCATGGTGCGAGAGGCATTGGAATAGTCGGTCGCATGGATCTTGCCGCCGGTCAGCTTCCAAATCAGCCAAGTCTCCACCGTACCAAACAGCAGCTCTCCCCTATCCGCGGCTTCCCGGGCGCCGGGAACATTTTCCAGGATCCACCGAATCTTGGTGGCAGAAAAATAAGGATCGATCACCAGGCCCGTTTTGCTGCGGATGCGATCCACCAGCCCTGCCCGGCGCAGCGCTTCGCAGTAATCCGCGGTACGGCGGCATTGCCAAACAATGGCGTGATACACCGGACGGCCTGTAATCTTATTCCACACAACGGTGGTTTCCCGCTGATTGGTGATGCCGATGGCGGCAATATCCGAAGCCGCTGCACCGATATTCCGCAGCGCCTGGCGGGCCACCTCCAACTGCGTCGCAAAGATCTCATCGGCATCGTGTTCTACCCAACCGGGTTGGGGAAAGATCTGGGTGAATTCCTTTTGCGCCACGGAACAGACTCTGCCGGTTTGGTCAAACAGGATACAGCGGTTTGACGTTGTGCCGGAATCCAGGGCCATGATGTATTTGGGCATAACTTAGCTCCTTTCGTATGGTGAATTGTTGTTTACAGCGCCAACGGTGCGAAGGCTTCTGCTTGAGCAGAGGGCTTTCCTGCGCTGAACAACGATTTATCATTCTGTATGTATACATAATCAAAGGGCTGCTGCGTATTGCAGCAGCCCTGCTCGCTTACTCAATATGGGTATGGCTGGAAATATGGTCTTGGCAATAGCAATGGTAACCGTTGCATTTGGAGCAATAGCGGAACTCCAGGTCCGGATGGGACACATCCGTGCGGCCACAGACGGCGCATTTATGGTGATATGGCGCTTTGACCGTTGCGGTACTGGCCTGATAGGAGCCAGCCTTGGGGAACGGAATGGCACCGGTACGGGGCTTGGGTTCCTGGGGCGCGTACTTTTTCTTTTTCCGGAACAGACGGCCCGCATTGGCCCGCCAGGACATAGGGAATACATGCTTGATATCGGAGCCAAAGAACAGGAAATAATTGGCCAGCGCCACCAGCGGATACAGGTTCAGCGGGAAATACAGCACCGGATACGAGAGCATGATCACCTGATAGGCCGTAATGCCCAAATAGAACAGGGCGAAAATCCATGCCCGGACAGGGATGATAAAGAACAGCCGGAAATAGGTATCCGGATACAGGGTGGCATAGCCTAAGAACAGACTGAGGTTCAAATAGAAAACATCCGCCTGGACACCGAAGATCATACCGTAAATATCCATCAGCACAACGCCGGTAAAGTAGAACAAATTGAAGCGCAGGGCGCCCCAAAGATTCTCCATCGCTCTGCCCAGGGAATAGTAACACAGCAAGCCGATGACCATCCACAAAAGACTGGCATCATAGTCCAGGAAAATATAGGTGATCAAACGCCAAACCTGGCCTCTCAGGATGCTGCTGCGGTCAAAAGCCAGCAGACGATACAGCACATCGTTGCCACTGACAAGGTAAAACAGGTACACAGCCGCAGTGGCGATGGTAATCCAAAGCATCAGGTTGGGGATACCTTTGGTACGGTGATTGTAACAAAAACGTTCAAAACGGTGACGCAGTTTTTTCAACAGTTTCATCTCCTAAATGTGTTTTTCATATCATATCAGTTTTTTCCGCTTTTGTCCATACGGGATTTTACAATAATTTTTGTTGAAAAAGTCGAAAAAGGTCTTGACTTTTCGTGCAAAACCGCTATAATAAGCGAGAAATGCATACAAGCCTTATCAAGAGTGGTGGAGGGAACGGCCCGATGAAACCCGGCAACCTGCGTTATGCGATGGTGCCAAATCCGGCGGCAACGAGAGATGAGGATTCGATACACGCACACGTCGAATCTTCGATGTGTGCATTTTTTGATTTTAAGAAGCTGAGAAAGGAATCTGTACAAATGGAAAAAAGACTGTTTACCTCTGAATGCGTGACCAACGGCCATCCCGACAAGGTGGCTGACTCCATCTCCGACGCCATTCTGGATGCCTGCCTGGCCCAGGACCCCAACTCCCGGGTGGCCTGTGAGACCACCGTTACCACCAATTTTTGCCTGATCTGCGGCGAGATCACCACCAAAGCTGTGGTGGACTATCAGGCCATCGCCCGGCAAGCCATCCGTAAGATCGGTTATGTCTATCCCGAAGCCGGTTTTGATGCCGACACGGTGGAGATCCTCTGCCGGATCCACACCCAGTCTGCCGATATCGCCCTGGGCACCAACGACGAAGTAGGCGGCGCCGGCGACCAAGGCATGATGTTCGGCGGTGCCTGCACCCATACCCCCGAGCTGATGCCCCTGCCCATTGCCCTGGCCCGGGCGCTGGCCAACCGGCTGACCGAATGTGTTCACAGCAACGATCTGCTGCGTCCCGACGGCAAGACCCAGGTCACCGTGGAATTTGACGATCACAACAATGTCATCGGCGTTGATACCGTGGTGGTATCCATCATGCACAGCGCTGATTTTGAAATCGAAGAGCTGCGCAAATATGTGCGTGAGGGCGTGATCGCCCCCGTGCTGGCCAACTACGGCTTCGACATCAAGGATGTGCGCTGCATCCACATCAACCCCACCGGTAATTTCGTCATCGGCGGCCCCAACGGCGACACCGGCCTGACCGGCCGGAAGATCATCGTCGATACCTACGGCGGCTTCTTCAGCCACGGCGGCGGCGCTTTCTCCGGCAAAGATCCCACCAAAGTGGACCGTTCCGGCGCCTACATGGCCCGTTACATGGCTAAGAACGTGGTTGCATCCGGCCTGGCCACCAAGATCGAGGTGCAGCTGGCTTACGCCATCGGCGTTGCCGAGCCTGTTTCCATCCGTGTGGAAACCTATGGCACCGGCAAGATTCACGACGAAGAGATCACTGCCCTGCTGCGCAAAACCTGCGACCTGACACCCGCCGGCATTATCCGCAAGCTGAAGCTGCGGCAGCCCATCTATGCCCCCACCGCCGAGTTTGGTCACTTCGGTGTGGCCGACCGCCCCTGGGAGCAGATCGACCTGGCCCCCATTCTGAAGGAACTGGCCGGTATCTAACACATACAAAAAGGAACGGTATCGCTACCGTTCCTTTTTTGTTTAGCTGTCTTTCCGGGCATCCTCGATCTCATCTCTTGTCAGGTGATTGGTTTCTTCCAGAAAACTCCGGGCATTGGCGCTCAGGGTATCCACCCAACCGATCAGGAATGCAGTCAAGTCATCCACATCGTTGTAATGGTTATACATCAGGCTGGTGGGCAGGTATTTATTCATGGCCGCAACGGTGGCATCCGGGAAATAGAAATCCTCCGCCCCGTAAATATGGCAGATTTCATGGCGCACAGAGCTTAAGTCCTTGCCGTAAATAACTGCGCATTCCATGCCATTGTTGTTTTTATCTCTGGCCACCGCATAGGCTCTGCCGTCACGGTTCAGCACAAACAGAACAGGAACACTGTCCGCATTGTACTGGCTCTCCAGCAGGTCCTGGTCATAGAAAGCATCTGCCAAGCCTACCTTCTGCATTGCAAGATAGGCCGGGGTCATTTTGCCGTCCTTAAATGTAAATTCCACAGAGATGGTCGCCTGCAGATATTCCATGGTCATATCCATCTCGGCGCCGTATTTAGCCGCGTCCTTCTCCATGCGAGCCTCGTGCTCCGCAAAGGTAACCTTGGCGCTTTCCATATCTTCCGAATTCCACCGACTGATGCTATCGTTGACAAAGACCACCAGCACCTTGATATTGCCGGTCATCCGATCGCAGGCGCCCTGATCCTTATAGGTCAGATAATAATTATCCCGCAGATGTTCCGGAACGGGATTCGGCGGCTCCGGCGGCTGTGTGGGCTGGGTAGGCTGGGTAGTGGGCTGGGTAGGCTGGGTAGTGGGTTGGGTCGGTTGAGTAGTTGGCTGGGTAGGCTGGGTGGTGGGCTGGGTAGGCTGGGTAGTGGTCGGCATCTGTTGGCTGGCAGTGGTAGTGGGCACCACAGTGGTAGGCTGGGTGTCTGCGCAACCGGACAGCAATGTAATCAGCAGCGCCGGTATCACAAGCAGCAGTACCGTTAACTTCAAAGCAATCTTCTTTCCCATATTCTTCCCTTCTTATACCCCATGCGCCATATTACACGGGAATTTCTTCATCGGGTGTTTCCGGTTCTTCCGAAGCGGAAACAAACTGATCATTTTCCCAGGTGCCTTCTGCCACGGTACCATCGGCATAGTAACAGATACCCTGGCCATGGCGTTTGCCACGGAGGAATTCACCCACATAACGGTCACCGTTGGCATAGGTCATTTCGCCTTCGCCATCCTGCATACCGCTTTTCCAGTTACCGGTATAGGTAGAGCCATCGGCCCAAACCATGGTGCCCTGACCTTTGATGGAACCTGCAGAGAAATTACCCTTATAAACATCGCCGTTGGCGTAGGTCATTTCGCCATAACCGTTGGGATTGCCGTTTTTCCACTGACCGGTGTAGACATCGCCATTGGAATAGGTGCAGGTTCCCTGGCCGGAACGCTGGCCATTCAAAAATTCGCCTTTGTATAGCTGCCCGTTTCTGGCAGTATACATTTCGCCATAGCCATTCTGCTTGCCATCCTTCCACGCACCGGTATAAGTGTTGCCACTGGGCCAGGTCATGGTACCCTGACCGCTGTATTGACCGTTTTCCCAATTGCCGGTGTAGGTCTGGCCACTGTTCCAGGTATAAGTACCCTCTCCGTGGGGGACGCCGCTGACCATATAGCCGGTGTAGGTGCCGTTATCAAATTCTTTGGTGCCATAACCGGTCAGCTGATCCGCCGCCAACTGCTCCTGCAAGTATTCTTGTGTGATATGGTTGGTAGCCCGCAAAAACGCTTCTGCATCGGGGCCAACCGTTTCGGTCCAGCCTATGAGCAGCGCGGTAAATTCGTCCACTTCACCCTTTGCGCCCAACAGCATCAGACTTTTGCTCAAATATGTTTCCGCTGCTTCCTCCGTCTCCTTCGGCACGTAAAAATCCACCGCGCCAAAAACATGGCACATCTCGTGTCGCAGCGCATTCAGTTCCGAGCTGTACAGCACAACATTTTCAAATGTGGACTTACCGGTGGAAGTGGATGCATAGGCTCTGCCCTCTCTGTTCAAAACAAATACCACAGGCGCATTGTCGACCCGGTAATGGGATTCCAACAGATCCTGATTGTAGAAAGCATCCGCAAATCCTATATTCTTCAGCGCGGCATACGCCCAGGTGCGCTTTTTATCAGATTGATCAAATTTCAGGTTGATCTTTGTGGAATAATATGTGACCTCCGCGTCCAATTCCGCGCCGTATGCAGCCGCTTCCTTTTCCAGGCTGGCAATTTCCTTATCGATAGTGGCCACTGCATTCTCCCGCGCGGTATCATCCCATGCGCTGATGGTATCATCCAGGAAGATCACGCAAACCATCATCTTACCGGTCATAGCCTCGCAATAACCGGCATCCTTACCCCGCAGATACACATTACTGCGCAATTCCTCCGGGATCGGATTGGGGTCTTCGGGAACGGTGGGCTGAGTAGGAACCGTAGGCTGGCTGGGTTCCGTAGGGACCGTAGGCGCAGTAGTGGGTACGGTGGTGGGAACCGTGGGTTTGGTGGTGGGATTTGTGGTGGTGGGTTGCTGGGCAGTGGGCGTACTGGAAACACCGGGTACAGCGGTGGTCGGCTGCTCACCTTCGCAGCCTGCCAAGCACATTAGCAAAGCCATCACCGCCAAAATCCACACAAATACCCTTTTGACGCTGTATTTTCTCATATTACTGTCTCTCTTTTACTCTTAAATTAGGGTGTTGCTTCATCGTTCGGTTCACCAGGCTCCTCCTGCACAAGCTTATCGTTCTCCCAGGTGCCCTTGATAACGGTGCCATCGGCTTTATAGACTGTTCCGCTGCCGTGGCGCTTGTCATTCTTGAATTCGCCTTCGTAGCGCTCCGATGTGCTGCCATAGTACAGTACGCCATTACCGGTTCGCTTGCCATTGACCCAGTCGCCGGTATAATAGGAACCGTCCGTCCAGGTCATGGTGCCCTGACCGTGGCGCAACGCATTGAGCCAACCGCCTTCATAAACTTCACCGGTTTTCCAGGTGTACTTACCCTGGCCCGACCAGATGCCGTTCACCCAATCGCCGGTGTAGGTATCACCGTTGGAGAAAACATGGGTTCCCTGGCCGTGGCGCTGGCCTTTGCTGAATTCGCCGGTGTAGGTTTCCTTGCCGCCGGGATAAACCAAGGTGCCGGTGCCGTCATATTGGCCGTCTTTCCACTGACCCTTATAGGAATACCCGTCGGGTCTGCTGATCTCGCCATATCCGGACATCTGACCGTTATCCCAGCCGCCGGTGTATTCTACGCCATTATCCCAGACGCAGGTGCCCTCGCCATGAGGCACACCTCTGACCATGTCTCCAGTGTAGGTGCAATCATCAAACCGTTTCGTGCCGTAGCCGGTCATCTGGTCACCCTGAACAGAGTCCATTAAATACTCTTCGGTAATATGATTGGTGGCCCGCAAAAACGCCTCAGCCTTGGGACCCAGTACATCGGTCCAGCCGATGAGATAAGCGGTCAGCTCATCAACCACACCTGTGCGGCTGTCAAGCATAATACTTTCAGGCAAAAATTCCTCCGCCGCTTCCTGGGTTTCATCCGGCAGATAGAAATCGATGGCGCCGTACACATGGCACAGTTCATGGCGAATGGCGCGGGGCTCCGAGGAATACATCAATACATATTCAAACTGGTCGCCGCCACTGGCAGTAGCGGCATACGCTCTGCCTTCCCGGTTCAGGATAAACACCACCGGCGCGCTGTCTACCCCATAGTGGTTCTCCAGGAAAACTGCATTGGTATAGGCCTGGGCAAGGCCATGGGCCATCAGCGCGGAACGGGCCCAAAGCATATTCGGATCGTTCTGATTATAGGAAATACCGATCTTGGATACCAGATAATTGACCTCCACTTCCAGCCGCGTGCCGTAGGAAGCTGCTTCTTCGGACAGCTTCGGCAGATCCGCATCCAGCGTAGCCTTCATGGCCGCAACTTCCGCGTCGGACCAAGCGCTGACCGAATCGCTGAGGAACACCACGGTGATCATCATCTTGCCGGTCATTCTTTCACAGAATCCGCTGTCCATCCAGCCGAGGTAAACATTGTTTTCCAGTTCTTCCGGAAATGCCGGCTGCGTCGGTTCCGTAGGCGGCTGCGTCGGCTGAGTGGTCGGCGCAGTAGATGGCGCCGTTGTCGGAAGGGTCGGGAGGGTGGTGGTAGACGCCGGGGTGGGTTGGGTGGGCATTGCCGTTGTAGACGGATCCGTTGTAACAGTGGTAACAGTGGACGGCAGATCCACGGTTGCACAGCCAACCAAAATTGCCAGCAAGATCATCCACAAAAATAGATGCAAAACAGATTTTTTCATTAGGCCGATCACCCTCCTTTTTTATAAGAATACCATACATTTCCGAACAATGTCAATCGTTTTTTCAGAAAATAAAGCCTCGCCGAATGGCCAATGTCATTAAGTTAGCGGCATAAGCTGGAGGGCAAATTAAAGAGAAGCGAGAGTATCCAAGACAGGAGCCTGTTTTGGATACTCTTTTTTGCAATTTGGGCATGGCAAGAAAGCGGATTGAGGA
>SVLC01000019.1 GCA_015068155.1 Oscillospiraceae bacterium
GGCCGCCGAGCTGTTTTGGAGGTCAATTGATTATGTCCGAAAAATTGAATCCGAAGGTTTATGTAGCAGTGAAGGCTGACTTTAACGAGGACGGCATAATGCTGCCTAGGGAGTTAACCTGGGAAGATGGTACCCGTTATGAGATCGACCGCGTGCTGGATATTCGGCAGGCTGCCGCAATGAAGGCTGGCGGTCAAGGCGACCGGTACACGGTGCGGATCAAAGGAAAGCAAAGCTACTTATTTTTTGAACGCAGCACAAATCAAACCGGAAACCAGCTGGGCCGGTGGTTTGTTGAACGACGTTAAGAGGGAGGCAGGAAATGAATTACATAAAAGGAATGAGGTTGTCAAATGTACCGCACGGCGATTATCCCTTTAACATTCCTGCTGTCCGGTATTTACAACGAGCAGGTGGCATCTCTCTTGAAAAGCCAGTGACTTTCCTTGTGGGAGAGAACGGCACCGGCAAATCCACCCTAATTGAGGCCATTGCTGTTGCGATGGGGTTTAATGCGGAAGGTGGATCTAGGGACTTTTACTTTGATACGCGCAACACGCACTCTGATCTCTATGAGCATCTCCAGTTGATTAAATCGGTGCGCCCAACAGACGGTTTTTTTCTCCGGGCAGAAAGCTTTTACAATACCGCCAGTTATCTGGAAGACAATAGTACGCTGATACGTTATGGCGGTGTTTCTTTTCACGAGCAGTCCCATGGTGAGTCGTTCCTTGCATTGGTCATCAACCGCTTTGAAGGTAACGGACTGTACATCTTGGACGAGCCAGAAGCAGCACTCAGCCCTCAAAGGCTGATGTCTTTGCTAGTGGCAATTGACGAGTTGGTCAAGGCAAACTCCCAGTTCATCATTGCTACACATTCGCCGATTCTTACGGCGTATCCCAACGCTGAGATCCTACAATTCACAGAGGACGGAATTGATAAGGTTTCCTACCGGGAAACTGAACATTACAAGATTACCAAGCAATTTATAGATACCCCGGAGCGAATAATAAAATACCTTTTAAATGCTTGAGGAGGCAGAACTATGGAGAAAGCAATTACTGCCGTAATGATTGACACATCGGCATACCATAACCGACAATGCGATTTTTCTGGAATGACTACAGCAATGATTCCAACATTTCTGCGATTAATGGAATCTAATCATATCCCCGTTCTAAGCCATCCCATTTTAGATGCAGAAGTGCGTAAACATATAGATGAATCGGAAATTATCAAAAAGGCCCAAAATCTAACTGACGCCATCAAGAAGAGCAAAGGCGTACTGGCATCCTTAGGCCTATCATCGGCAGAACTTATGGAAATAATAACCGCCGAGAAAATAAAGAGCACACTTTTGGAAGCGTATGAGAACTTTAGCAAAAGCTTTGTGATGCTTCCCTATGTAAAGGCACAAGATGTTTTTGCTGATTATTTTTCCAAAAAACCACCCTTCTCTACAACGGGTTCTAAAAAGGCAGAGTTTCCTGATGCGTTTGTTTTGAAAGGATTATTGCAGTACTGTGTCAAAAATCCAAACGATCAAATACTTGTTGTAAGCAGCGACACCGACTGGGAAAGGACGCTATTAAATCATGAACAGATTATCATGGTGGCTACCCTACAGGAGGCATTAGCCTTTATGTGGCCACAATTAGATGACAAAGTTGAATTTGTAAGCAGAATCTGGGCTGAGAGCATCCCTCAAATTATGACAGCCGTCTCTACTGCTGCCGAGCGTGAAGCATATAGCATAGACGACATTTATGAGCTTGAGGACATTGACATCTCTAACGTTCGGGCAGTTAGTATGGTTGGAAATATGACACCTCTGGAAATCACGGATACTTCGGTACTTATTCATGCAACGGTTTCTCTCTCGGTAACCGGCACAGCAGAGTACTGCGATGAGAGTAGATCTGTCTGGGACAGGGAAGACCAAATGTATTACTATAAGGCATACACAAGGATACATTTTGAGGATGCATCCGCTGAAGCCGAATGCGAAGTCTGTTTGGATTTCCCCGCCGATGGAAGCATGAAAAATATAGTTGTACGCGATGTAAGAATGACTAACAAATGGGACATCAGCATAGACACTACGGATGCAATAACATCCGAGGAAGATATCACCGGTGGCGAAGATGACGACGGCTACTGGCTAATGGAATGATTGTACTTCCACATGGCACACTTTCGCAACTTCCTGCGAAAGTGTGTTGCAATTTGTACTTTCCCGTGGTATAATGATTTATACTTTGATTAGAATGTCCGTGCGGGGGTGCAAATTATGATATCATATAATCGCCTTTGGAAGCTTTTGGTGGACAAAAAGATGAGCAAAGCAGATTTGCGAAAAGCTGCTGGAATTGCTCCTAACACAATGACAAAACTGCGGCGTGACCAAGAAGTTAGCCTCACTGTCCTTGGCCGGATCTGTTCTGTTCTTGAAGTGAACATTGGGGATATCATGGACTTTATTCCCGAAGATGAATAAGCAGTCCGCATTCTGTTAGTTATACCTGACCACCTATGAAAAATAGTTGTAAATATTATGTTTAGTTCTAATTCTTTTTGAAGAATGTACATAGGAGATAGAATGAGAGTTGCTATTATTGATGCAGATCTGATCGGTCGACAGAAGCATCGCTTTCCTAACTTAGCTTGTGAGAAAATATCGGCATATTGGAAGGAAAAAGGGGCCGTTGTTGAATTAAAGCTCGATTACGAAGGTCTCGACGACTATGATCAAGTATATGTTTCAAAAGTATTCACCGATACGCCGGTACCGGACTTTTTGAGTGAAACTGACCGCATACATATTGGTGGAACCGGCTTTTTCTTTGATAAAGCACCCAATCTCCCTGATGAGATTGAACACCATATGCCCGACTACGATTTGTATAATGATTGGATAAGCGGAGAAGTTCAAAAAGCTGAGAAGCTTGCTGCAAGCGAAGGCAGGAAGTTTAAAAAAGAAGCCTTTATGCTTCAGTTCAAAGAATACACCGATTACAGTATAGGCTTCGTAACCCGCGGCTGTTTCAGAAAGTGTCCGTTCTGTGTGAATCAAAAATATGACCATGTATTTCTTCATAGTCCACTTTCTGAGTTTTTTGACCCTAAAAGGAAAAAAATTTGCCTCCTTGATGATAATGTCCTTGGCTGTGGCCAGTGGCGGGCTATTTTTGAAGAACTGATTGCCACCGGCCGATCCTTCAAATTTAAGCAAGGGATGGATGAGCGTCTTTTATCAGACGAAAAATGCCGCATTCTTTTCCAGGCAAATTACGACGGTGATTATACATTTGCTTTCGACAATATCGAAGATTACGAAACAATCCATAAGAAACTGCATCTAATCCGCAAGTACACAAATGTTACTTGTATGAAGTTTTATGTTTTAGTCGCTTTTGAAAGCACAGACGCAGTTGATATTGAAAATGCTTTTAAGCGCATCGAACTGCTTATGCGTTACCGCTGCTTGCCGTATTTAATGCGGTATCAAAACAAAAATGATACTCCGTGGAAACGGTCTGAATTCCGCGAAATGTATATAACAATGGCTCGTTGGTGTAACCAACCCAGCTTCTTTAAGAAAATGTCTTTCCGGGAATACTGCGAAGCCAATCAGTTGCGGATCAAAACAGAGAACAAGCTTTGCACGGCTATGCGTGCTATGACTGATTTTGAAGCGCGTTTCCCTGAAGTTGCAGCCAAATACTTTGATTTGCACTTTCCTAGTACAATAATAGACGACTGGGTGGATTAATATGGACTTTTTTAGCAAGTGGCATGATGCCTATATTAACCAGGCAGACTGCTCGCATTTTATCCGGCATTTTCTTTGTAAATCGCCGGAATCTAATGACGCGCTCCTAAATGGTTCCTTTGATGAGCTGACCGCCGCTTTTAGTGTGATTTGTAATACTCCGATTTCTTGCTTTATCTATGAGCTGAGGTCGTTGCAGTATGATCGCCCAATTCTCACAAGCGAAATCCTACAGTACAGCTCTTTTTCCGACGGGGTCACACGCATACCGGAGTTGTTGCAGTTCTATCCAGACGGAGAAAATTTTATTAATTTAGGTTACCAAATGGTTGCTGCACCCAATGAGGCAGCAAACCGTAAATATGGAGAAAACCATGCTCGATTGGCTGAGGCACTCGGTTTAGCCACAATAAGTGCCTCGAAACCGCGGTATGCAAAGCTTTCTGCCTGGGGGCAGTATCTTCTGCAGTATTCACTTGAAGAAAAAAAGGATCTCTTTAAGAAGCTACTTTTGCGTGAATACTATCTGCAAACGATAATTGTTCAGGCCCTGAACGGTCCAGTTTCTTATTTTGACATCGTTTCGTTTTTGTCGGAGTCAACTGCATTGCGGCGCAGATCTAATACGCATCATATTATTGATTTCATATTAATCGGCACAAACATAGAAGACTGCTTAAATAATATCAACTGGCAGTAAAGAGGGAGTATTATCATGTCATTACGAGATCTCAAGCTCGATATCTGTTATGAATCAGATGAAAGCCACGATCAGTTGCTCGATAACTTTTATAATCCGGTGCTAGAGTGTGCCACGCGGTATTATCGAATCGCAGGTTTTTTTAGCTCTTCGAGCCTTATCGTGGCAGCAAAGGGGATTTCAGGCCTAATTCATAACGATGGCAAAATGTACCTGCTTGTTTCTCCCGAATTGAGCGAAGAAGATTATAAGACAATTATCGAGCATAACAGAATACCGGATAATTCTACTATGTTTGATGACCTAGACTTTGATGCGATCCCCCATGAAAACCTCCAAGCCTTGGCATGGCTGCTTGATGCAGGACGCTTGGAAATCAAAATTGTTGTTGGACAAAAGGCAAGGAATAGCCTATTTCACCAAAAAGTCGGCATCGTCTTTGATGAAAGCGGGGATATGATCTCCTTTTCTGGTTCCATTAACGAAACAGCACAAGCCTGGATCAATAATGTTGAAGAATTCAAGGTGTTTCGTTCTTGGGAACCAGGGCAAATGGATTACTTGCAAACTGATCTTGCCAAATTCTTATCATACTGGAAAAATGAGCGCAGTAATGTTGCTATCGCATATGATATTCCCACCGCAGTGCGCGAAAAAATAATTAAGATCAAACCGCGCGATATTAATGATCTGCATATTATGAGAAAATATAGGAAAGAAGCCTCACGCAAAACTAAGGACAATCTTCTTTCTTTATTCACCCATCAGCAAAACGCTGTGGATAAGTGGATATCTAATAATTATTCTCTGCTGATGGAAATGGCAACGGGCACCGGCAAAACAAGGACAGCCATTGGATGTGCTGTAGAAATGCTCAAACAGCACCAAAGACTGTGCATCATTATTGCTACTCCCCAGTTGACACTGACGCAGCAATGGCTTCTTGATATCGACGAATTAAACGTTACTGTCGATAAAAAAATTACTGTACCCGGCAATTACTCAAGTGCACAATGGAAGCGTGAATTATCGCTTCTTTTACTCGATTTGAGTGACGGAAAAATCAACACAGCGATTGTATTTACCACGCACACAACGGCATCCTCCGAAAAATTCATTGAGATTTTCCGCAAGAATAAATATGATACTCCCACGCTCTTTATTTGCGACGAGGTGCATGCAATTGGATCTGCGCTCCAGCGACGTGCTATGCTACCCGAGTATGATTTCCGCATTGGTTTAAGCGCCACGCCGGAGCGTATGTTTGACGAGGGCGGCACACAGCAAATTAGAACTTACTTTGGAGATAATAGTTTTGAATTCACAATTGCGGATGCTTTAAGAACAATAAACCCAAAAACACAACGGCCATTCCTAAACCAATTCAAATATTATCCAATATTTGTCAAGTTAACCCCAGCTGAAACAAAAAAGTATGCAAACTACACCCGACAAATTGCTGCACTCTTGCAGCAAGAGGATTATGATGAAGAAGCTCTGCAACGACTGTACGATAGGCGTTCAAAAATCAGCAAAAATGCAGAGAATAAGTTTGCCGCATTTGCCTCCTTGTTAGATGATATGGGCCCGGCTGATATTCAAGATACTATTGTTTTCGTGTCGGATCGACAAATAGTGCAGTGCTTTGATATTATGAGCGACAAAAAAATACGTCGAGCAAAAATCACTGAAAGTGAGTCTGCTGATAAAATCGTCAATGACGAGGGTGAATCTGAACGTCAAGAGATTATTTCCCAGTTCAGGAGGCATGAACTACAGGTTTTAGTTGGAATGAAATGCCTTGATGAGGGCATTGACATCAGAAATGCACGAGTGGCGATTTTGATGTCAAGCAGTACAAACCCTCGTGAATATGTCCAGCGCGTTGGTAGAGTTCTGCGAACTTTGCCTAATAAGGGCACTTCAGAAATATATGATTTTATTGTTTTACCCGCAGAGGGTTCTGCTTCTGGTTTGGGCATTCTTGAAAAAGAGGCTCGACGCGCACAACAGATAGCCGAAAATGCACTTAACTATAATGAAGTTAAGCGTGCTTTTTCAGAAAGAGGTGTAATTCTCCATGCCGATCAGTAAAAAAATAATCGCAGAGATAGAAAATTTGGATGCTACAGAACGAGAGAAGCAACTTATTACGAGAATTCTGGAGCTGGAAGACGGGGGCCTGCGCAACTACACTCAGCCGTATGAGCGTGAGATTGGGCAATACATTGAAGCTGAACAAGATGGGGGCGTATAGATTTGAACGGTATTGTAATTGATGAGATCCGTTTTGAAAACTACCGGCAATATGGGACCGGAACTCTAAAGTTCCCCGGCACCGATCGTTTTAACCTTTCCATTCTTGTAGCACAAAACGGCACCGGAAAAACGACCTTGCTCAATGCAATCACCTGGTGTTTGTATGGCAAGGAGCCGCAATTAACAGATGCGGACAAGGCTCTCCCTGTACTAAACACGAAGGTTCTAAAAGAAACTCCCGAAGGTGTAGTATTAGACGTCGTTGTTACAATCAGAGTGATAGACGGGGATAAGATTATCGAGTTTACCCGTAAACACAGCTTTATTCCCAAAACCAGCGCAGATGGAATTAAGAGAGCTGTACCGGGCCCATTTTCCTTCACAGTCGCAACAACTGTACAGCACGATTTTACCAATACAAAATTCGATACCGGAATAGATGCTGAGTTCCTGCGCAAACAATACTTCCACGATGACATTTTTGATTTTTACTTTTTTGATGGTGAAAATCTAAAGTTATTCTTCACTCCGGGACGGGAAAACGATATAAAGCGGTCAATTTACAATATATCTCAGGTTTCATTGCTGGAAAATGTTTCTGACCACGTGAGAAAGCTTATTTACCGGTATACACATGAACTAGGAAAAGCATCGCCAGATATTGAGCAAATTCAAACAGAAATTGAAGATCAAGAGGCCGCGCAGAGGCGTCACGAAGAATCTCGCACATCAGCACAAGCCGCCATAGCAAAGCTCAACATCGAGCTTAACGGTATTGATGATTTGCTTGCAAAATTTAAGCCTATCGCCGACCTGCAGGCAGAGCGTGTCAAACTTGAAGAGGAAGCGGTCAGCCTCCGTCAAGAAAAAGAACAGCTTGCATCCGAAAGATCCGCCTTTATTCGCCGCTACACTGTGTTAATTAAGCTCTATCCGAGGATGCAATCTATACTCAAATATATTGCAGAAAAAGAGAAAAGCGGAGAGCTTCCACCGGCTATCGACATTGATCAAGTTCGCCAACTGCTTAACCTCTTGGACAACAATCTTGGCCAACCGTGCCCATGTCCTATGTGCAATCACGACATTGACAAAACTGGCCGGGACCATCTAGAGGAGCTACTCGCTAAGGCCTCCGTTTCTTCAAAGACATCAAATTTCCTTAAAGAGATCAAGGGAACCTTGCAAGCAGCGGTGTTGGAGGTTAAGTCTTACCGTTCTAAGCGGCAAGACTTTATTCGCAGAGAAACTGAACTTGAAGAGGATGAGCAGCGTGTAGCAAAACGCCTTGCCGAGATTGCTAAGATCTTGATCAATTACGAGAATAATAACGATGAAACCAAGATTGATATTCCTCAAAAAGAGGCCCGGCGTAATATTATTAAGCAGCAGATTGCCACACACTACCAGGCAATTGGCGCAGCAAATAATAGCATTGACCTCTGCAAGCAGGAAATCGAGCGTCTCAGGGCAAAATTGGAGGACGCCAAGGCAAAGCTAAAGCAAACAGGTAAAACTCAGCAGCAATTAGCTGTTGTTATGATGATGCAAAAATACTATAGTCAGATACTCTCTAATATAACTGGTGGTATGCGGAATGAGATCGAGCAGACTACTCGTACAATATTTGAGACGATGAACTGGAAAACACAAACATTTGGTTCTATGGAGATAGATGACAATTATACTGTCTCGGTCTACGATACGGATGGCCTCATTATGACAGCATCTCTTAGCGCCACAGAGCAAATGGCTTTAGCTTATGCATTTATTTTGGCAATTCACAATGCTTCTGGACGCAACTGTCCTCTCGTAATAGACTCACCAATTGGCAGATCCTCGGATAAAAACAGGGAAAGCATTGCAGAAGCTCTGCTAAAAATCAGCGAAGAAAAGCAGATCATAATGCTGTTTACCCCTGACGACTTCACAGTACCTGTTCAGGAGTTGTACGCCAATAAGGCACACATCCGCACCCTCAAACTAAGCAGCGACGAGAGATTTGTAGAAGGGATTGATGGTAATGGCTAAAAATATTGTTGATTACAGCAAAGGCCGCCGTGAATATTTAGATACTCTACATACGCAGGGCATTTTTGGTCTCAAGCCGTCGATTGATAACAAAGATCAGGCATTATTTCTTGCTGCGCTCGGTTGCGATAAGCCGGTCCCCTTGTCAAGCAAAAAAGACCCCGGCGGTTGGTTTAGAACGGATAGTGTCACAAAGTACTCTCACGACGTTGCAATGCTAAGTTGCCTTCTACTGGGCACAGCGCAATGCGATGAAGATTATGACAGATTTTCTCAACTAGAAATGTATATGGATTATGTCGAACAGTGTGCCGAAAGTGGCTTCAGAGTAGTGGAGGCCAAACTTGAGGAAGCTGGCAACGATAACAATCTGCTAGAGAGGCTAATGCTTAAAGAATTAGACCTTTTATATACCGCACTTGTTGAAAATGATCTTTAATTCGCTACACGCCTGCCTGTTGGTTACACGCAGACCCTATTCGCTACACGGAGAGGCTATTCGTTACACGGAGACCTTTATTAGTTACACGGAGACTTCTATTCGCTACACGGAGTTTCCGGGGAAAATGACCCTTTAAATAATGCAAAAACGCCACCTTCCGAGTAATTTCCCGGAAAGTGGCGTTTTTACCCATATTTAGGGTAAATCCCAGTATAATAATAAAAAAAGTCCACGCCAACTCTATCAAAGTTAGCGTGGACATATGGTACACCGGAAGGGACTCGAACCCCCAACCCTCGGAACCGGAATCCGATGCTCTATCCATTGAGCCACCGGTGCATACCTTATCAACCCGTGTATTATAGCAGGTTTTTATCGGTTTGTAAAGGGGTAAAAAGAAAATTCTTCCGACGGTTTTTTACAAAAAGGAGGATGCCGAAGCATCCTCCTTCTGCTTTGTTATAATGTGAAATAGTCCTTGGCGGCCTCGAACAGATGCAGATCGTAATCACCGGGCACGTTCTGGTACAAGGTCTTGCCGATACGCTCGGCATGGCCCATCTTACCAAAGACACGGCCGTCGGGAGAGGTGATGCCCTCAATGGCCCACACGGAACCGTTGGGATTAAAGTCCACATCCATGGTGGGATTGCCAGCCAGGTCCACATACTGGGTCGCGATCTGGCCACCCGTAGCCAGCTTCTGCAGCAGCTCGTCACTGCACAGGAAACGGCCTTCGCCGTGGGAAATAGGCACATTTACCACATCGCCCACCTGCATTTTCGCCAACCAGGGAGAATTGTTGGAAGCCACTCTGGTGCGTACAATGCGGCTCTGATGGCGGCCAATCACATTGTAGCTCAGGGTCGGACAGGTCTCATCGGTGTCGATGATCTCACCGAATGGCACCAGGCCCAGCTTGATCAGCGCCTGGAAACCGTTGCAGATACCCAGCATCAGGCCATCCCGATTCTTCAGCAGCTCCATGGTAGCATCCCGGACCTCGGGATTGCGGAAGAAAGCGGTAATAAACTTACCGGAGCCATCCGGCTCGTCGCCGCCGGAGAAACCACCGGGCACGAAAATGATCTGGCTCTGCTTGGCAGCCTCGGCAAACCGGGCAGCGGATTCGGCAACGCCCTGGGCGGACTGATTGTTGATGACCATGATCTGGGCATCCAGGCCGGCCCGCATAGCGGCCCGGGCAGAGTCGAACTCACAGTTGGTGCCGGGGAACACGGGGATCAGCACCTTGGGCTTGGCAACGGCAATGGCAGGCTTTGCCATCGGCTTCGGCTCGGCATTCAGCAGGGGCAGCTCGCTCACAGCAGGCGCGGCGGTGGGGTACACATTTTCCAACACGGCATTGTTGATCCGTTCCAGCTCGTCGATGGACACGCACTCGCCGTTCAAGCGGATAGCAGCCTCCATAGTGGTCTGGCCGATGCGGATGGCGCCGGGGAGTTCAATTTCCTCGGTCAGCTCCGCGATCAGGAAGCCATACAGCGGCAGATGCCAATTTTCGCCCAATTCGGCGCTGGCGGCAAAACCGATACGGTTACCGAAGGCCATTTTCATAACGCCCTCGGCGATGCCGTTCTCCACGGCCCAGGCCGCCTTGACCTTACCGGCCATGTGCAGCTCATAGAACTTTTCCCAGGATGCCTTCAGGCTCTCCGCGCCACCCTCGGCAGGTCCAAACAGATACACAGGATGACCGGCTTCCTTGAATTCGGGGCTAAGAACATTCTTCTGATCCACCGGCGCAATGGCAAAGGAGATCAGCGTGGGGGGCACATCCAGATCCTGGAAGGTACCGCTCATGGAATCCTTACCGCCGATGGCGGCAGCGCCCAGTTCCAACTGCGCATCCAGCGCGCCCAGCAAGGCGGCAAAGGGCTTGCCCCAGCGGGCGGGCTCGTTGCGGAGCTTCTCAAAGAACTCCTGCAGCGTCAAATAGGCCTTGCGATAGTCCGCGCCGGCGGCCACCAGCTTGGCAACGGAATTATACACCGCGGCATGGGCGCCGGTGTAGGGATCCACACTCATGTGGGCAGGATCACAGCCCCAGCTGAATACGCTGGCCTGATCGGTTTCCTGACCGGGCAGCACCGGCAGCAGAGCAGCCATAGCCTGGGCAGGCGTGGACTGATTTTTGCCGCCATAGGGCATCAGCACTGTGCCGGAGCCGATGGTGGAGTCGAAACGCTCTACCATACCTCTGCGGCTGGCGGTGCGCAGGTCGCCGGCCATTTCCTTCAAGGAAGTATACAACGGCTTTGCCAGCACCGTCAGATCCTTTTCACCCACGGAAACCTTGGTATGCTTCACAGCGCCATTGGTATCCAGGAAGGCGCGGGACAGATTGGCAATTTCTTTACCCTTCCAGGTCATCACCATCCGGGCCTCCTCGGTGACCACCGCCACCCGATAGGCTTCCAGATTTTCCTTTTCCGCGGCGGCAATGAACGCATCGGCATCCTTGGCTTCCACCACCACGGCCATTCTTTCCTGGGACTCGGAAATGGCAATTTCCGTGCCGTCCAGGCCCTCGTACTTCTTGCGAACAGCATCCAGGTCGATCCGCAGGCCGTCCGCCAGCTCGCCGATGGCAACGGATACGCCGCCGGCGCCAAAGTCATTGCAGCGTTTAATGAGCCGGGTCACATTTCCGTCCCGGAACAGGCGCTGGATCTTACGCTCCTCAGGGGCGTTGCCCTTCTGGACCTCGGAGGCCATGGTAGCCAGGGATTTGGCATTGTGGCTCTTGGAAGAGCCGGTGGCGCCGCCGATGCCGTCACGGCCGGTGCGGCCGCCCAGCAAAATTACCACATCACCGGCGGCAGGACGTTCCCGGCGGACATTTTCCGCAGGCGCTGCCGCCACCACAGCGCCGCATTCCAGGCGCTTTGCCACATAATTGTTATGATAGATTTCAGCCACATGGCCGGTGGCCAGGCCGATCTGATTGCCGTAGGAAGAATAGCCTGCGGCAGCGGTTTGGCAGATCTTGCGCTGGGGCAGCTTGCCGGGCAGGGTCTGCTCCAGAGGGGTGCGGGGATCGCCGGCGCCGGTGACCCGCATAGCCTGGTGCACATAGGCGCGGCCGGACAGCGGATCACGGATACAGCCGCCGATGCAGGTAGCTGCGCCGCCGAAGGGCTCGATCTCCGTGGGATGGTTATGGGTCTCATTTTTGAACATCAGCAGCCAATCCTGATCCTGGCCATTTACCTTGGCAGTAACATGGATGGAGCAGGCATTGATCTCCTCGCTCTCGTCCATTTCCGGCAGCATACCCCGTTTTTTCAGGGTCTTGGCGCCGATGGTGGCGATATCCATCAGGGTCTGGGGACGCTTGGCCGCCTTTTCCTCGCCATAAACCTCCACACGGGCAGCCAAATACCGCGCATACGCGGCCTGGACGGCGGGATCGTCGATCTTCACATCGTCGATATGGGTGGAGAAGGTGGTGTGACGGCAATGGTCAGACCAATAGGTGTCCACCACCCGGACCTCGGTAATGGTGGGATCCCGCTTCTCTTCGTCCCGGAAATAGTTCTGCAGGAAGCCCAGATCATCCACATCCATGGCCAGGCCCAACTGATCCTGCAGCGCCGCCAGGGCGGCAGTATCCATGGAAATGAAGCCTTCCACCGTAGCTACGGAATCAGGCTGGGCGTATTCAGCTTCCAAAGAGGCCACATCCTCCAAAGAAGCTTCCCGGCATTCCACCGGGTTGATCAAGAATTTCTTAATAGCTGCCACATCGGCATTGCTGAGGTTGCCCTCCAGTAAATAGACCTTGGCAGTGCGGACCGGAGGGCGGTCGCCCTTGGTCATCAGCTGGATGCACTGACTGGCGGAGTCGGCCCGCTGATCAAATTGACCGGGCAGCGGCTCTACCGCAAAAGCAAGTCCCTGGGGCAGTGCGTCGAAGGTGTTATCCACCTGCGGCTCGGAAAACACGGTGCGGACTGCCCGCTGGAAGAGTTTCTCGTCCTCCAGCTGAACATCGTAACGATTCAGCACCCGGATGCCCTCCAGGGCAGTGATCCCCAACAAGCTGCGCAGCTCGCCCAGGATCCCCGCCGCCTCATGGCGCAGGCCCTCCTTCTTTTCTACATACACGCGGTAAACCATAGGGGTTTCCTCCTAATTATCTTGTAGTGTTTCTGCGAAAATCCGTTTATTTCTTGGCCTGCAGGGCCCGCTGGCCAATATCGCTGCGGGAATAGGCATTGGCGAACTTCACGCCGGCGGACAAACGATAAGCCGCCTCGATGGCATCTTCCAGGCTGCTCCGCACAGCGGTGGTGCCGGTGACGCGGCCACCGGAGGTGACCAGCTTACCGTCCACCAGCTTGGCGCCGGCCACATAGGTATGGGCAGCGGCCCGGGCAGACATAGACAGTTTGTAGCCCTTCTTATAGCTTTCCGGATAGCCCTTGGATGCCTTAATGACACAGCAGGCATGCTTCTTTTGGAAACGAACCGGGGTTTTTGCCAGGGTACCGTTGGTGCAGGCCATCATCACCGTCAGCAGATCGCTCTTCAGCAGCGGCAGCACCACCTGGGTCTCGGGATCGCCGAACCGGCAATTATACTCGATGACCTTGGGGCCATTGGGGGTCAGCATCAGGCCGAAATACAGACAGCCCTTGAAGGTGCGTTTTTCTTTCTTCATCGCCCGGATGGTGGGCCGGAAAATGGTTTCCATGCACAGCTTGGCAATCTCTTCGGTATAGTAGGGATTGGGGGCAACGGTGCCCATGCCGCCGGTATTCAAACCGGTGTCGCCATCCCCTGCCCGCTTGTGGTCCATAGAGGACACCATGGGCTTAACGGTGCGGCCATCGGTGAAGGCCAGCACGGAAACCTCCGGACCGGTAAGGAACTCTTCGATCACCACCGTAGAGCCGGACTTTCCGAATTTGGCGTTCGCCATCATATCGGTCACCGCCTGGAGCGCCTCTTCCCGGGTCTGAGCAATGATCACACCCTTGCCCAGCGCCAGGCCGTCGGCCTTGATCACCGTGGGGATGGGGGCAGTCTGCAGGTAATCCAGCGCAGCCTGCAGATCGTTAAAAATCTCATAAGCCGCTGTGGGAATGCCGTATTTCTTCATCAGGTTCTTAGCGAAGGCCTTGCTGCCCTCAATAATGGCCGCATTGGCCCGGGGACCGAAGCAAGGCACGCCGATTTCCTCCAGCCGGTCCACACAACCCAGCACCAGCGGATCATCCGGGGCAACAACGGCATAGTCCACAGGGTTTTCCTTGGCAAATGCCACGATACCGTCGATATCCGTAGCGGAAATATTGACGCAGGTGGCGTCGGCGGCAATACCGCCGTTGCCGGGCAGGGCGTAAATTTCCGTCACATCGGGGTTTTTCTTCAAGGAGCGAATGATGGCATGTTCTCTACCGCCACCGCCAACCACAAGCAATTTCATAGATTACCTCCAAATTGGGGAGTTTTGCGGCTTCGCCGCTTAGTGGTGGAACAGTCTCATGCCGGTAAAGGCCATGGTAATGCCCCGCTTGTCGCACTCTTCGATAACTAGGTCATCCCGGATGGAACCGCCGGGCTGGGCAATATACTTCACGCCGGAAGCAGCGCCCCGCTTGACGGAGTCCGGGAAGGGGAAGAACGCATCGGAACCCAGGGCCACAGCATCACGGCTATCCAGCCATGCCCGCTTCTCTTCAGCGGTCAGCGGTTCGGGTCGAACGGTGAAATAATTCTGCCAAATGCCCTCGGCGCAAACATCCTCTTCATTGCCGTTGATGTAGCCGTCGATGACATTGTCGCGGCCGGGACGGCCCAGATCGGGGCGGAAGGGCAGGTTCAGAGTTTTGGGATGCTGACGCAGGAACCAGGTATCCGCTTTGCCGCCGGCAAGACGGACGCAGTGGACTCTGGACTGCTGGCCGGCGCCCACGCCGATGGCCTGGCCGTCGTAAGCAAAGCAAACGGAGTTGCTCTGGGTATACTTCAGGGTGATCAGAGAAACGATCAGGTCGATCTTGGCATCTTCGGGCAGATCCTTGGTCTCGGTGACGATGTTCTGCAGCAGATGCTCGCCGATCTTAAAATTGTTGCGGCCCTGCTCGAAGGTGATGCCGAAGATCTGCTTGCGCTCCTGCTCCGCAGGGACATAGTCAGGATCAATGGCCACCACATTGTAGCCGCCCTTGCGCTTATTCTTCAAAATGGCCAGCGCTTCATCGGTATAGCCGGGAGCGATAACGCCGTCGGACACCTCGGGAGCGATCAGCTTAGCGGTCATTTCATCGCAGACATCGCTAAGGGCCACCCAGTCACCGAAGGAACACAGACGGTCGGTGCCACGGGCGCGGACATAGGCGCAGGCCAGGGGGTTCTCATCCAGGCCTTCCACATCCTCCACAAAGCATGCCTTCTTCAGCTCCAGGGGCAGGGGCTTGCCCACAGCGGCAGAGGTGGGAGAAACATGCTTAAAGGAGGTGGCGCAGGCCATACCGGTGGCTTCCTTCAGCTCCTTGACCAGCTGCCAGGAGTTCAGCGCGTCCATAAAATTGATATAGCCGGGACGGCCGTTCAGGATCTGGATGGGCAGCTCGGAGCCATCATGCATATACAGGGACGCAGGCTTCTGATTGGGATTGCAGCCATATTTCAGTTCAAAGTTTTTCATAATTATCTATATCCTCCTATTGCTGTCATTCCGAGGCCCGTCAGGGCCGTGGGAATCTCCTCCTCCGGCTGCGCAGCGCAGTACGATACAGGAGATTGCCGCGTCGCTTCGCTCCTCGCAATGACAATCTAACGATTAGCAGTGCTTGTTGATGATCCGCTGCTGGAATTCGCCGGTGGCAATATCGGTATAGCGGACGAACAGCGAGATCTTGTTGGCTTCGTTCAGGTTGTTCCACAGCATTTCGGTGAAACTGTCAATATCGCCTTCGATAGCCACCCGCTCCGGCTCACCCTGGAAGGTGGGGATCACGGGATTGCCGTCGCAGACATAGGTGTGGAGGAAATGTCCCAGGCCGGCAACGGCGGGATACTCCCAGAAATACCGGGCGCAGCCCTTGCCTTCGGGGTCGGCAGCCTTCAGGATGGACATCTTGTAGCTGCCGTCACCGGCCTGGATGCCGGAGATACGAGGCGTCCAGTTGGGGCCGTCATCTTCAAACATCCGGGTACGCAGAGCCGCCTCCCAGCTTTCGCCACGGGCGGCAAATTCCCAGATGGTATCGGTTTGGTCGCCGTTGGTGACGATCAGGCCCTTGCCCAGCTGGCGGACAGGATGATAGATGATCAGGTGGGGATCCTTCATAAGGCTGGGATCGTGGGCTTCCGTACGGATGCCGTCCGGCTCCTGCACAAACACCCGGTTCCGGGAGTTGACAGAGCGACCCATAATAAAGTAAGCTGCCACAGCGGTCTTTCCGTCGGCAGACACACCCAGCACGATACCGCGGCCGGGATAAGTATTGGTGGACAGTTTTTCGGCCAGATTGCCGATCTGATAGACGTTCATATTTATCTCCTTCGTAGGGGCGATTCACGAGTCGCCCGCTGATTGATGATTCAAAAAGGGGTTGGGCGATTCGTGGATCGCCCCTACAATCAAGATTACAGCATTTCTGCACAGACCTTTTCCGCGGCCTGGGGCAGCAGGATCCACTCCGCCTGCTCCATGACCCGGCGCTGCAGGATCTCGGGGGTGTCGCCATCCTCGATATAGACGGCCTTTTGGGCGATGATCTCGCCGCCGTCGGGGATCTCATTGACAAAATGTACCGTAGCGCCGGTGACCTTCACGCCGTAAGAAAGGGCTGCTTCATGGACCTTCAGCCCGTAAAAGCCCTCGCCGCAAAAGCTGGGGATCAGGCTGGGATGAACATTGATGATCCGTTTGGGCCATTTGGCGGTAAACTTTTCCGACAAAATCGCCAGAAAACCCGCCAAAATGATCAAATCTGTGCCGTTGCGCTCCAAAACCGCCTGCAGAGCAGCTTCAAAAGCTTCCTGGCTGCCGCATTCCTTTTTGGTAATGACGGCGCCGGGCACACCTGCCAGCCGGGCCCGCTCCAGGGCATATGCCCCTTCTTTATTGGAGATCACCATGGCGATCTCGCCGTGAGGAATGGCGCCGGCGGCTTCCGCGTCCAGCAAAGCCTGCAGATTGGTGCCGCCGCCGGAAACCAAGACTGCGATCCGTTTTTTCATTCCAGGATCACCTTTTCCTCTGCATTGGCAATGATCTGGCCGATGATGTAGCTGTCCTGGCCATTTTCCTTCAGGATCTGCATAGCCAGTTCCGCCTGGGCAGCCGGCACCACGATGCTCATGCCAACGCCCATGTTATAGGTATTGAACATATCCCGCTCCGGCACATTGCCAAACTTGGCGATCAGATCGAAGATGGGCAGCACCTTGACGGCGGCCTTGTGGATCCTGGCGCAGAGGCCATCGGGGATGGAACGGGGAATATTTTCGTAGAAGCCGCCGCCGGTGATGTGGGAAATACCCTTCACATCCACCTTTTCCAGCAGCGCCAGCACCGGCTTGACATAGATGCGGGTGGGCACCAGCAGCGCTTCGGCAATGGTCTTGCCCCCCAGTTCTTCTCTGGGTTCATACAGCAGCGGATCGTTGTTGTCGATGTTGAACACCTTGCGGCACAGGCTGAAGCCATTACTATGGATGCCGGTGGAAGGCAGGGCGATGACCACATCCCCTTCTGCCATGCGGGTGTTGTCGATGATCTTTTTCTTGTCCACGATGCCTACGGCAAAGCCGGCCAGGTCATAGTCCTCCACAGGCATCAAGCCGGGATGCTCTGCGGTTTCGCCGCCAATCAGCGCAGCGCCGGACTGGACGCAGCCTTCGGCCACGCCGCCGACAATGGTGGCGATCTTCTCGGGAACATTCTTGCCGCAGGCGATATAGTCCAGGAAGAACAGGGGCTTTGCGCCTACGCAAATGATGTCATTGACACACATTGCCACGGCGTCAATACCGATGGTATCGTGCTTGTCCATCAAAATAGCCAGCTTCACCTTGGTGCCGCAGCCATCGGTGCCGGAGACCAGCACCGGCTCTTCCATGCCGGCAATAGGCAGACCAAAGCAGCCGCCGAAACCGCCCACATCATCCAGGCAGCCTTCGTTACGGGTACGGGCAACATGCTTCTTCATCAGTTCCACGGCCTTATAGCCGGCGGTGATATCCACGCCCGCGGCGGCATAGGAAGCAGAATGGGAATTCTTGTGATCCATGATTATGTAGCTCCTTTTTCAGAAGTTTTTAATTGGTAAATCAGCGGCGCGGCCATGCTTGGCCCCGCAGGGAGGGATGCCAGGGGGCTTACTTATTCCTTGCCGTTCCAGCAGTAGGTACAGACCTTTTCCGGGTCGATACCGATAGCCTCCAGCACACCGTCCAGGCTCTGATAGCCCAGGGAATCAAAGCCAAACTTCCGGCAGATGGTCCTCAGCAGGCATTGGCCGCGCTGGGTCTTGCCGTCGGCATATTCTTCGATATGTTTTTGACCCTCGTCGCCCTCCAGCTCCTGAATGACCCGGCGGGCCAGCAGGTCCATATCGGAATTGCCCCGGGAGAAATTCAGGTATTTGCAGCTATACATGATGGGCGGGCAGGCAGAGCGCATATGCACTTCCTTGGCGCCGCTTTCATAGAGGAAATCCACCGTAGCCTGCAGCTGCGTACCACGGACGATGGAATCGTCCACCAGCAGCAGTTTCTTGCCCTGGATCAGCTCCGGCACCGGGATCTGCTTCTTTTCCGCCACCTGACTGCGGATACGCTGATCGCTGGGGGTAAAGGACCGGCTCCAGGTGGGGGTGTATTTTACATAGGGGCGGGCAAAGGGAGCGTAGGACTTGTTGGAATAGCCGATGGCATGGGGGATGCCGGAATCCGGCACGCCTGCCACATAATCCACCTCCGGATGGGTGCCGGCAGCCATTTCGTCCCGGGCCATGATCTGGCCGTTGCGATAACGCATAACCTCCACATTGACGCCCTCATAATTGGAGTTAGGATAGCCATAGTAGGTCCACAAAAAGCCGCAGATCTTCATCTTGTCGCCGGCAGGCGCCAAATTCTCCACGCCGCTGGCAGTGACCCGGACGATTTCCCGGGGACCCAGCTCATAGTGATCCTGATAACCCAGCTTGTGATATGCGAAGGACTCAAAGGACACGCAACAGCCATAGGCATTGCGGCCCACATGGATCGGCAAACGGCCCACCTTATCCCGGGCCGCAATGATCTCGTCCTTCTCCGTCAGGATCAGCAGCGTCAGAGAGCCGTCGATCATCTCCTGAGCGTGGAGGATGCCGGATACCAGATCATCCTTCTGATTGATCAGCGCCGCAGCCAGTTCGGTGGCATTGACCTGGCCGTTGGACATAGCCATAAACTGATGGCCATGATCGGAAAAGTACCGGTCGATCAGTTCTTCGGTGTTGTTGATGATACCCACCGTGGTGATGGCAAACAAGCCCAGGTGCGACCGCACCAGCAGCGGCTGGGGATCGGTGTCGGAAATGCAGCCGATACCGCTGCAGCCATGGAATTTTGGAATATCACCTTCGAATTTGGTGCGGAACGGCGTATTTTCAATGTTGTGGATCTGGCGTTGGAAACCATCCACGTCATGCATGATCATACCGCCCCGCTTGGTGCCCAAGTGGGAATGGTAATCCACGCCAAAGAACACATCCATGGTCACATCGCGCCGGCCGACGGCGCCAAAAAAACCGCCCATGTTGTTTTCCTCCCAGAATAAGAAATAAAAGTATCAGACGGCGTAAGCCGTTTCCTGTATCAAGTCTTCTTTAGGCGAAGAACAGCTTGTTCAGGGTCATGGGATCGATATACTTACCGTCCTTATACACCCGCATATTGCCGGAAGCCACTTCGTCGATAAGCATCACGTTGCCCTGAGGATCATAGCCAAATTCGAACTTGATGTCGTACAGTTCCAGACCCTTCTCAGCCAGATCGTCAGCAACGATCTTGGTGATGGCCTGGGTCTGCGCCTTCAGGGACTCATATTGCTCAGCGGTCATAACGCCCAGATCCACCAGGCCGTCCTTGGTGACCAGAGGATCACCCAGCGCGTCGTTCTTGAAGGTGGTCTCCACATAGTAAGGCAGGGGCTGGCCCTCGGTGCAGTAATCATTGTAGCGGCGGAAGAAGGAACCAACCGCTCTGCGGCGGCAGATCACTTCCAGGCCCTTGCCGAAGACCTTGGCGGGCAGCACTTCCATGGTGGTGTTCTGCAGATCGGCAGAAACATAATGGGTGCGGATGCCGGCGGCATTGATCTTCTCGAAGTAGTAAATGGACATACGCAGGTTCACATCGCCCACGCCTTCAATGGTCAGGCCAACGGAGTTCTCACCGGGATCGAACACGCCGTCCTTGCCGGTGCAGTCATCCTTGAACAGCAGCAGGCAGTTGCCGTTTTCCAGGGCGTAAACATTCTTGGTCTTACCGGTGTACAGAAGCTTCAGGTTTTTCATAATTAAATACCTCTTTCGTATAGAATTTATATTGTTTTATTTTGTAAGGAACGATTTATTGCAGCGCGGCATCCTTTTCCAGCACCTTTTCGGCATCGGCGGCCCGCTTGGCATCCAGCTTTTCCGCAAGGGATGCATCCTCTACCGCCAAAATCTGGATAGAAAGCAAAGCGGCATTGACCGCGCCGTCTACCGCTACGGTGGCTACGGGAATTCCGGAGGGCATCTGAACAGTAGAAAGCAGGGCATCAATGCCGTTGGAGAATGTGGTGGACTTCATGGGAATGCCGATCACCGGCAGGGTGGTATTGGCCGCCAGCGCGCCGGCCAGGTGTGCAGCCATACCCGCTGCGGCGATGATCACGCCGAAGCCGTTATTGCGGGCATTCAGGGCAAAATCCCGGGCCTGCACAGGGGTGCGGTGGGCCGAATAGACGTGCATTTCGTAGGGCACGCCAAAGCTCTGCAGCGTATCTGCCGCTTTGCGCACCACAGGCAAATCGGAATCGGAGCCCATGATGATAGCAACTTTCTTCATTAAAAAACCTCCACATGAATGATTTTTTCATAATCCTGCCGACACAAAGCAAAAGGCATACTCCGCCTGTAAAGGAGAAGTATGCCCAGACGGTCGGCCAAATGCATCCTCTGCTCCGTGTGGTGCTCCACTAAACCGTCAGTCGCAGAGGCGCTATGCAAATACACATTTATTCTACCAAAAACCTTGGTTTTCGTCAACTAGAGAAAGTAAAAGAAAAGAAAAATTTTTAAAGAAAGCGGCGTCCTCTTCTCCTGCAACGCGCAGGCATGGCCGTGGCTTACAGGCCGCAACGCCTGCGTGGGAGCTTCCGGGTGATCCCTACCTCCGCTGTCGCTGCCGCAGATGATTTTATCATTGTCCGCCAAAAGGGGCTGCCTCACTTTTTGTAAGACAGCCCCTTTTTATCAGCTTCTGTATTCTCTTTGGATCTGGCTGTCCAAAATAGCCTTCAGCACATTGCCGCAGCAGCGCATCAGATCTTTTTTTGTCAGCTTGCCGGTCCGCAGGCCCAGCAGGATCTGCTGCTTGTTCAGGAACATACCGGGCATGATCAGATCGTTGCCCGCCGCCATGCATACTGCGTTGTCGCCCTGGCCGGGATTGGTGGAGAACCAATCGGTCATCACCACGCCGTCAAAGCCCCATTCGTTACGCAGCACCTTGGTGCAAAGGTCGTGGCTATTGGGGGTATACACGCCGTTAAGCTTGTTGTAAGAAGTCATCACCGACTTGGCGCCGGCCTTCACCGCCATGCCAAAGCCTTTCAGATAGATTTCCCGCAGCGCCCGTTCGGACACATTGCTGCTGACATGGGTGCGGTTATCCTCCTGGTTGTTGCAGGCGAAATGCTTGACGGTGACATAGAAGCCCTTCTCCTGCTGGACGCCCCGGGTGATGGCCGCAGCCATGGCGCCGGTGAGATAGGGATCTTCGGAGAAATACTCAAAATTCCGGCCGCAGAGGGGATTTCTGTGGATATTCATGGCCGGGGCCAGCCAGAAGCTGCAGCCGAATTCCTTCATCTCCCGATAAATGGCATCGCCGAAGCGCTCCATCAGCTGCTTATTCCAGGTCTGGGCCATGCAGTTGGTGGCCGGGAAAGCCGTGGTGAACTGATACAGCGGCACTTCCCTGTTCACATCGCCGGTCATCAGCTTCTTCACCGGGGCGGGGATGTACTCATACACGCTCATCGCCATTTCCACCGGCTTCACAGCGCCGCTTTTATTAACGGTGGCCCGGCTCATGATCCGCAGGCCGGCAGGTCCGTCGCACAGCGCCACATTGGCAAGACCCTTATCCCAGAATTTGCTGGTGGTAACGCCCACCGCGCCGGGCAGATGGAAGGCATGCCGATTTTTCAGTTGGCCGACGCCTACCACGATATCCACCATATCCGGCACCGTCAGCCGCTTCAGCCACTGCCGCACCCGCACATCCCGGCAAATATCCGGATCTTGATATGTATGGAACCGGGTTTGGAAAAGAGTCACATCCACCCGGCGGCGGATCGCATCCTTCAGATCCTCCGCTTCTCTTGCGGGGGCTTGCAGTTCCTCCAAGGGCTGCTGCAGCGGGCAGATATGCTGATGTTTGGACACTGCCACATCCGCAGGCAATTCCACCACACCGGCCACTGCCGTATTCCGGCTGGAATTGCCCAGCCGCAGCACATAATCGCCCTTTTCCAGCAGGAAGCAGCCATCCGCTTCCCGATAGCTGGCGATCTGGCCCAGATCAAAGGACAGCGTCAGCACCTGGCTTTCGCCGGGCGCCAGCAGCGCCGTCTTTTCAAACGCCGCCAGCTGCTGGTACTCCTTGTGGAGCTGACCCGCGGGAGCGGACACATACAGCTGTACCACTTCCTTGCCGGCAAATCGGTTGCCCACATTGGTCACCGCGGCCCGCACCGTCACTTCCTTGCCGTCCACCTGCACATCGGCACATTCGATGGCAAAATCCGTGTAGCTCAGGCCAAAGCCAAAGGGATAGGCAGGCGCTACACCAAAGGAATCAAAATAGCGGTAACCCACATAGATACCCTCTTGATAGTTTTCCTGCTTCAGATCGCCGTTGAGCTTGCCGTATTCCATGGCAAAGGGAATATCGGTGTACTGCTTTGCCCAGGTGTCGGTGAGCTTGCCGGAGGGGGTCACCGCGCCGCTGAGGATATCCGCCACGGCGCTGCCGCCTTCGGTACCGGGCTGGCAGATGTACAAAACCGCGTTGATGCCGGGGATCTCCTCCAGGAAGCCCATATCCAGGGCGGCGCCGCAGTTGATCACCAACACAAATTTCGCATAATGGGAGGCGCAGAAGGCGATGGCCGCCTTTTCCTCCTCGGTAAGATAATAATCTCCGGGTTCGATCTTCCGGTCGCCGCCCTCGCCGGCCTGGCGGCTGAGGACATACACGCAGCTGTCGGTATCCACCACGTCGGTAATTGCCGGGCCAACGGGTATCCGGAAATTATCAAACAGCATGTCCATAATGGAGCTGACCTTCAAAAAATTCAGCCGTTTTTTCTTTTCCTCCCGATATGCGGCATGGGCTTTGGCATAAAATTCCTCGTAATCCTCGATCCACTGGCTGGACAGGATCTCAAATCCCCGGCTTACCATGCCCTCTTCCACGGAAACGGAATGCCGCTCGTTGACCTCACCGGAGCCGGTGCCGCCCTTGATGGTCCGCCGGGCGCCGGGGCCGTAAAGGGCCACCCGCTTGGTGGCAAACGGCAGCGCGCCGTCATTTTTCAGCAGCACAATACCCTCGCAAGCCGCCTCATAGGCCACCTTGCGATTATCCAGTTCCCGCTGATTCTCCTCATCGGTCAAATGAGCCCGTGTTAAGAATTCCATATCCATACCTCCGCATTTTTCTTTTACTATACCATAGCTTCCCAAAAAAGAAAAGGATTTTTTCGGTCCGCGGTTTTTCCCTAAAAAAAGCCGCGGTCACCCGCGGCTTTCGTTACATGGTCTTTTGATAATTTTCCAAATCCTGCTCTGTCCGGTACGCCGGATGGCCGGGGTGGATGCCAACCATACCCTGCAAAATGTGATAGGCATCGGCATGGAGCTTTCGGGTAGCCTCCATCACCGAAAGGCTCTTATCCGGCAGCATGGGATCACCAATGTGCAGATCCACCAGCGGGCTTTTGCCCAGCAGCTTCCAAAGGCCCTTCCGGGGTCGGAACGAGAAGGCGATGGGCAGCACCGGACGGTCATACTGCACCGCATACTTAAACACCGCCTTCTTCAGCGGGCGAATATCGGGATAATAGAACCACATACTGCCTTCCGGAAAGAAATGCAGCCACTTCCCGGTTTCCAGCACTTCTTCCATGGCGTGCTTAAAGGAAACCATAGACCGCATGCTGTGGGTGGGGATGGGAATGCCGCCGGCCATGCGGATCAGCGGCCCGTTAGGACCTTCCAAATTCGTCTTCCAGGCAGGAAAATAGCCCAGTTTCGGCCGCATCGCCACCATAATGCAGATGAAATCCCACATAAAAACATGGTTGGAAACAGTAATCAGGCCATTTTCAAACAAAGCTTTATGCTGCTTCAGCTTCTTTCTGCCGTGAATATGCAAGCCATGCCGGGCATACATCACCAGCGGCAGCACCGTGTATTGACAAAAGTGCAAAAAGCCGCGCTGGATCTTAAACCAAGTACTTTTTTGCAGATAGGGATAGTTTTCGTCCAGCGGAACATCCCGCAGATGCTTCACATCGATCATGTGCTGATCGCATTTATCGGGATACTGATAAGGCAAATCGTGTCTGTAATACATGGTTTTTCCTCTCTTTTTATTCCTTTTCACCAGTATAACACATTTTTCGCCCCGGCGCAACAAAAAACAATCCCGACCATCGGGCAATTCTCCATAAGAAAACCGTCCCGGCCGCATTTACAGCCGGGACGCTTGCTCATGATTCCTGTTTTTCCAGTTCAATGCCCACCACGCCATATTGGGCTTGTTTTTCCGGCGAATAATACAGTTCCATATCCTCCGGCCGGGCATCGGCCACTTCTTCCGGCAAATAACCGCATTTTTCCAGGGGCAAAGCGGAATACAGCACCGCAAAGTTAGGGAAAATATGCAGCTTTTTCACCGTACAGCGCAGTTGTTCGCCGGTATCCGTGTTGGTAAACACCAGCGTATCCCCGGGCGCGATCAGCTTCCGCTTTTCATCCAGCAGCCGCAATTCCACAGTTTTCTTTCCCGCCGCAATCATCGCAAAGGGCTGGGGATGCAAATTCATTGCATGGGTCACGAAATCATACACATCCTTTCCAGCTGTGCCTGACGAATGCTTACTTTAACGCAGGCTTTCCGTCCACATACTGCCAGGCATCCTGCCAACGGATCACTGCGGGGCATTCAGAATGCCAGCCGTTATCCCATTTTTCAGGCTTCGATTCCGCTTCGCAGTAGATGTTTTCCAGCTTCTTACAGCTTTGGAACGCCTTGTCTCCAATCTTCTCCACGGAAGACGGGATCACGATTTCGGTCAACTCCTTGCAGCTCCAGAAAACGCCGTAACCCAGCTCCGATACCGTGCCGGGAATGGCGATGCTGCGCAGCGAGGTGCACATCTTAAACATTTCCTGGCCCAAAACCGTAATGCCTGCATCCAAATATACATCGGTCAGGCCGGTACAGCCGGCGAATACGCCTTCGCCCACGGTGGTCAGATCGCCGTAGATCTCCAGATCCTGCAAGGCGTAGCAGTTGGCAAACGCGTTGTCTGCCATGTCGGTAACATTGGCAGGAATGGTGAGCTGTTCAAAAGCGCTGCAATTTTCAAAGGCCTGTTCCCCGATCACGGTCACACCCGCGCCGATGGTAATATGCTTCAGGTTGTGACAGGCCTGGAAAGCGGAGGCGCCAATGGCGGTCACATTATCATGGATCACAATGCTCTGCAGACCCTCATACCCACAGAACACCCGATCAACCACCGTGGTGACTCCATCCGGAATGACGATATCCGTCAAAACCGAACCATTTAGATACAGCGCTTCTGCATCATACAGGGGGTTGTCTTCAAATGTGATCTGACACCAGGCAGTAAGATCAGAGATATACACCTCTTTCAGCTGATCGCAGCCGCCAAAGGCGTTGACTCCAATATACTGTAAAGTGGTGGGGACGGTTACATTCTGCATACTGTAACAATTGTAAAACGCATTCTGTTCAATATGGGTAACACCCTCGGGAATGGTCACGGACTGCAGACTTCTGCACTGAGCAAACGCGTTTTCGCCGATGGCCGTCAGCCCATTGGACAGCACAACCGTGGACAGCAGGTTGCAGCTGTAAAAGCCCCGCGTGGCCAAATGGGTAATGGAAACCGGCAGAAAAACGGAGGTGATCTCATCGCAGTTGTCAAACGCGCCTTCCCCGATGGCGATCACCGGAAGTCCGTTATGGACATCCGGAATCACAATGTCGATATCCGTACATGTGCCAATGCCCACAACATGATACGCCGTTGCTTCCGCATTCAGTTCAAACTCCAGGCCCTCGCTGGGCGAAAGGGTGCTGTAATCCACTTCGCCGCAGACGCTGCATACGCCCCGGACAAAGGTATGGCCCAGCGCGGCGCCTTCTTCTGCGCCGCATTCTCCGCAGATCCTGGGCGTGTCGCAGGTGGCATCCTGCCACACATGGGTATGCGCGCCCTGAGGCTGGCTGCTGGAAGATGCGCCGGGTTTATCTGCCTGTTTGCTGGGTTCCTCCTCTGCGCATGCCGTAAACGACAGCAGCAAACACCCCAGCAACAGCAACAAACAAAAACCATTTCTTTTTTTCATGGGCCCCTCCTTATGCCATTACGGTACCGTCGGGGTTGAACAGCGGCAATTTTTCCAGATAGATCAGGTCGGGACGAGTCTGGGCATCGCCCTCAGCCAGAATAGCCATACGGCCCACAATATTGCCGCCGGCCTTTTCCACCAGAGCTTCCAGCGCCTTCAGGCTTTCGCCGGTGGAGATCACATCATCCACGATCAGGATCCGCTTACCCTGCATCAGGGCAGCGTCGGCACCGTCCAGATACAGCTTCTGCTCCTTGGCGGTGGTGATGGAATTCACCGTAACGGAGAAAATATCCCGCATGTACAGCTTGGGACCCTTCCGGGCCAGGATATACTTGGCATTACCGGCCTGACGGGCCATTTCATGGGCCAGAGGGATACCCTTGGCCTCGGCGGTGATGATGTAGTCATACGCCGGAGCCCGGGCCAGCAGATCACGGGCGCAGGCGACGGTCAGTTCCTGGTCACCAAAAATAACAAAACCGGCGATATAAAGATTTTCGTTGACGGGGCAGATAGGCAGATCTCTTTCCAGACCGGCCACTTTCATGCGATAAAACATAGATATTCACTCCTTGTTCAGAATTTAATTTTATTATACCCCCCTGGGCGTAAATGTCAAGAAAAATGCAGATGGCGGCATCCGGCTGCGGTTTGGCAAAGACCGCAAGGGGATCCGGCCGAAGCAGCCAGCCGAAATTTGTTCCCTTTTTTTCTTTTTACCACAACATACTGTGTCCTGCCAAATATTACCCGGTTTTTTTTATAAATTTCTTCATTGTTACGGCAGAGAAACTATGCTATAATGACTGTAACTGACATTTTTCTACGAGGTATCACATCATGGACGCCATTACCATCCCCCAGGGGGACATTCAAAAACTACTGGGCGCCGCCAGCGGCGATGCCGCCCTGCTGTACATATTCCTTCAAAGCGGTGGAGAACCTTCGATGGCCGCCCAGGCATTGCGGCTGAACGACCAGCGGCTTTCCTGCGCCGCCTCCACCCTGCGGCAGTTGGGACTGTGGGACGCCGAACCCCGCCGATTCCTGGAGGCACGGGAAAAGCCCCTCTACTCTGAACAGGACGTGCTGCAAACCATGCAGTCCGATCTGTCCTTCCGGGCGCTTTACGGCGAAGTGCAGCGCCGGATGGGCCGGGTTTTGAACACAGAGGAACTGAAGGTCCTGCTGTCCATCGTCCGTTACCTGGGTCTGCCGGCAGATGTGATCTGCATTTTGGTCAGCTATTGCCAGGACAAGGCCCGTCATCGGGGCGGTCAGCGAAATCCTTCCCTGCGGGCCATTGAAAAAGAAGCCTATTTCTGGGCGGAGCAGGGCATCGACACCACCGAGGCCGCCGCCGCTTACATCCAGCGGCAAAACGTATACCACAGCCGGTTGTCCGCTTTGACCCGGCTGCTGCAGATCCGGGGCCGCGATCTCACCGCTGCCGAGGAAAAATACGCCCGGCAATGGCTGGAAATGGGTTTTGCCGACGAGGTGATCTCTATGGCCTACGAGCGGACCTGCCTGAATACCGGCGGTCTTAACTGGGCCTATATGCACAAGATCCTGCTGCGCTGGAAGGAAGCCGGCTTCAAAACCGCTGCCGATGTCCGCAGCGAGCGCAAACCCGGCGCCGCCCAACCCAGCGGTCAGCGGCAACTGGACGCTGACGAGATCGCCGCCATCCAAAGAATGTTACAGGAGGATTGACCTATGGCATACAGCGCAGAAGTCCTCAGCCGCGCCCGGGCCAGACTGGCCATGGCAAAAGAGGACAGAGAATCGGAAAACCGGGAGCATCTACAGCAGGCCTATGCCCGGGTGCCCCGTTTACAGGAGATCGACCGGAAGCTGCGGGCCACCATGGCCCTGGCCGCCCAGGCCGCCTTTACCCAGGGCGCCGATCCTGCGGAGCTGCTGGAGCAGGCCCGTCGGGAGAATCTGCTGCTGCAGCAGGAGCGGGCCGAGCTGGAAGCCCTCTATTTCGAGGAAGGCTATCTGGATGACAGCCCCATTTGTGAAAATTGCGGTGGCTCCGGTTATGTAGGCAGCACCATGTGCGAATGCCTGCGGGAGCTTTGCCGGCAGGAGCAAAAGAAGGAGCTGACTTTTCTGAATGTCGGCCGGGAGAGCTTCGACCAGTTCCGGCTGGACTACTATCCCGACCGGGAGGATCCCAAGCTGGGCGTCAATATCCGCGCCGTCATGGAAAAAACCTATCAGACTTGCCGCCGCTACGCCCAAAATTTCTCCGACAAGTCTTCCAATCTGCTGTTCTCCGGTGATACCGGCCTGGGAAAAACCTTCCTTTCCGCCTGCATCGCCCGGACGGTGGCCGATAACGGCTACTCCGTTATGTACGAAAGCGCCGGGCATCTGTTCGGCAATCTGGAGCGGGCCAAATTCAACGGTGACGAGCAGGCCCGGAAGGACGCGGACCGGTATCTGGCCTGTGACCTTTTGATCGTGGATGATCTGGGCACCGAAATGCCCGGCCAGTTCACCACCGCTGCGCTCTACAGCCTGCTCAACGACCGGCTGCTCTCCGGCAAAAGCACCATCATCTCCACCAACCTCACCATCGAAGAATTTGAAAAGCGGTATTCCCGGCAGATCGCATCCCGCTTGCGGGGCAGCTATGTGCGGGTGCCTTTCCTGGGCGAAGATATTCGCGTACTGAAAAACCGATGAAAACTGCCATTATTTTTGACCTGGACGGCACCCTGCTGGATACCCTGGGGGATCTGCACGCCGCCACCAACCATGTTTTGGCCGAATTTGGCTACCCTCCCCGCTCCATCGGCGAGGTTTGCAGCTTTGTGGGCAACGGCGCAGAGCAATTGATCCGGCAAGCTGTCCCCGCCGGGGTCGATCATAAGCCGGTGCTGGCCGCTTTCCAAAGCTGGTATGCCGCCCATTGTGACATTCTCACCGCTCCCTATCCCGGTATTCCGGAGGTTTTGGCCACGCTGGAAAAGGATTTCCCCCTGGCGGTGGTATCCAACAAGCCGGACCGGGCAGTAAAAGAACTGGCAAAGATCTATTTCCCCACCCTTTACGCCCGTGGCGAAAGCGCCGACTGTCCCCGTAAGCCTGCGCCGGATATGGTACGCATGGCCATGGCGGGCCTGGGAGCGGATCACTGCATCTATGTCGGCGACAGTGAGGTGGATATCCTCACCGCTAAAAATGTGGGCGTGCCCTGCGTTTCTGTCACCTGGGGATTCCGGGGAGAAGATGCCCTGCTGGCCGCAGGTGGCCAGTACTTGTGCCGGCTGCCCGCGGATTTGCCCCAGACCTTGCAGACCGTTTTCCACGCAACCCATTCTTCCGACACATAAGGAGGCTATATGCAGCGCGTTATTCTTTGTTCTCTGATCTGTTGTCTTCTTGGCATGGCCGCCTGCGGGCCGGCTCCCGCCACCGATCCTTCGGCTACGACGACCACCCCTACCAGCTCCCAGCGTGTTCCTTCCACTCCCACGCCTACTACCACCTCCCCTACCACTGCCCCAACGGTTCCCACCACCGTCCCCACGGTTCCCACCACCGTCCCCACGGAGCCGCTTTATCCCGGTTTGGACAAGGCTCCGAATTTTACCGTATATGACAACAACAAGGAAACCGTGCAGCTGACCGATTTCATCGGCACACCGGTGGTACTGAATTTCTGGGCCAGTTGGTGCAGCCCCTGTAAAGCGGAAATGCCGGATTTTCAGGAGGCTTATCAAACCTACGGCCAGCAGATCCAGTTTATGATGGTGAACATGACGGACGGAACCTATGAGACCCGGCTTTCCGCCGCCAATTTCATCCAGCAAATGGGCTACACCTTCCCCATATACTACGATCCCTACTATTCCGCCGTCAGCGCCTACGGGGTCCAAAACATTCCCACCACCGTATTTATCAACGCCGACGGTTACATCGTCGCCTCCATCACCGGCAAACTCAGCGCTGTCCAACTGCAGCATTATTTAGATATGCTGCTGGCATAAATATCCGCTATTTTTCATTCCATTCACGAGGTCATACCCTATGGCAAACGAATTCTACGCCCTTTTGGGTCGTATGCGCTACATCACCCGCTGGGGACTGATGCGCAACAGCTTTTCCGAAAATATTCAGGAACATTCCCATCAGGTCGCCGTGCTGGCCCATGCCCTGGCGCTGATCCGGCGGGATATCCTGCAACTCCCCGGCCCCAGCCCGGAGCGCTGCGCCGTGGCCGGTCTTTACCACGATGCCTCCGAGATCCTCACCGGGGATATGCCCACGCCTATTAAATATTACAATCCTGCCATGAAGGACGCCTACAAGCAGGTGGAGCAGATAGCAAACCGGCACTTGCTGGATCTGCTGCCTCTGCCGCTGCAGGCCGCTTACGCGCCCTATCTGCTGGAGGATGACGGCAGCGTCGCCCCCATTGTAAAAGCCGCCGACAAATTGGCTGCCTATATTAAATGTATAGAGGAGCAAAAAGCCGGCAACGCCGAATTTGAGTCCGCCGCGAAACAAACCATGGCTTCCATGCAGGACATGGCGCTGCCGGAGCTGAATTGGTTTATTGCCGAGTGTCTGCCGGCCTTCAGCCGCAACCTGGACGAGCTGCATATTCTATAACAAAAAATCCCCAACCGGACGGTTGGGGATTACTTGTTCATTTGGGGGTTATTGGTGCGACCAAGTAAATAATCAACAGACACCTTATGAAAATCAGCAATTTTAATGAGTGTAGTAGTCGGAATGTCAATGTCGCCCCGCTCGTAATTGCTGTAAACACGCTGACTACAGGACAGAATATCTCCCATCTGTGTTTGTGTCAAATCCTTATCTTCCCGCAGATTTCGAATTCTAGGGTACATCGGCACCAATAACACCACCTTCTTTTATATGTGTCCATTATATCCTAGAAAGTTTTCCGCTAATCATTTTAGCGAAAAATTCACTATTGACTTTTAGCGAATAATTCGCTAAAATGTTTGTAGCGGCCATATTATATGGCACTGCACATCAGGAGGAGGATTATTTCTATGTCAACAGAAACGAGATTAGATGTACTATCCAAATTACGATCAGCAAAAAATGAATTAGATGCAATTGAGCAACTCCAAGCAGAAAAGGACAAGCTTGAAGCATATAAAAAGGACACCAGCATTAGTGCCAATGCCTACAAAACAAATAGTGCCGCAGAACTTGTAGCAGATCGTGAGAAAAATATCGACCGCGCCTGGAGCGAAATCAAGGCGAACACATGGATCAGCTGGTTGCTGATGATTGTCGGTGTGGCAATTGCCTTTGGCGCAAATAGACTTGGTTATGGAGGCGTGTTCGCCCCTATCGTCCTTGGTTCTATCGCTGTGTTTTTTATCAGCCGCTTCATTCTAAAAAAGCGCGAATCTAGTAGACGCAGCCATATTTTTCATGAGATTTACCAAAAATACGAGAAGAAAATCGCCGACGCAGAGCGAAACGATCAGTTGGCAGAAGCTGCCTATCATAAAGCCGTAGCTGCTGACCAGGCCAAGCGCGCAGCTGAGGTACAACCAAAACTGGATAATATTGAGCATCAAATCCGTCTTCATCGTCAGAATTTCATCAACATGAATCTTTTGTCCTTTGAGGATGTTGACCAGAAGCCTGAATTAATATCTCAAATGCTACGGCTCATTGAGAGCGGCCGCGCCGACAATGTTAAAGAATGTTTCCGATTAATAGACGAAGAAGAATACCGTAAAAAAGAAGAAGCCCGGCGCAGAGCAGAAGAGGAACAGCGCCGAGAAGAGGAACGCAAACGCAATTCCCCCGGTAGAGTATATGTGTATGTAGGCGAGCCGCGTTCTGGCGGAGAATGGAAAGTTCCGAGAAACGAGATCACAATTGATGGTCAAAGTTATGGTCCCGGCACTATTCCCTATAAGGAAATCGTTCTTCAACCCGGGTGGCATACCATTTGCGTTGCAATACAATATACTTCCGAATATATTTACCGCTCTGATACGATTCAGTTCAACCTGGACGGCTGTGGTGAAAAATATTACCAGTTCTTTATCGAAAGTCCCCATCGTGGCGTAGAAATTAAAGAATGTGCATCCCGGTCGGATCTTTCCCGTCATCCGTAGTGAAAATGTGTCAAAGGACAATACATTGAAATTCAATACTACTTGTCTGCATAGACGCCAAAGATCCCCAACCGGTGACGGTTGGGGATCTTCTTTGTTTGATCTTGAGAATTACTTACCGGCGCCGGCGATCTGCGCAGCGACCTCAGCAGCGAAGTTCTCTTCCTTCTTCTCGATGCCCTCACCCTTGATGTAGTGGTAAGCATTGACGAAGGTAGCCTTGCCGCCCAGCTTCTTGGAAGCATCGGCAATGTAGCCGGCCACGTCGCCCTGGAACAGGTCGCCGCGGACGAAGTCCTGCTGCAGCAGGCAGATATCCTTGAAGAAGGCAGCAATCTTGCCCTGCGCGATCTTTTCCTTGACCTGAGCGGGCTTGGAAGCCATCTTGGGGTCATTCTCCATCAGAGCCAGCTGGACCTGCATTTCCTTGTCGACCTCAGCCTGGGGAACCAGGGTCTTGTCCCAGTACTTGGCGTTCATGGCAGCGATCTGCATAGCAACATTCTTGCCGATCTCGGTGGCATCGATGTCACCTTCAACGGCCAGGTTCACCAGAACACCGTGAGAGCCGCCGGCGTGCACATAAGCAACGGAAACATTCTCAGCAAAACGGTCGAAGCGGCGGATCTGCATGTTCTCGCCGATGGACATGACCTTCTCCTGCATGATCTCGGTGACGGTCAGGTTGGAGTTGGGGTACTTGCAAGCCTTCAGAGCTTCCACATCAGCGGGGTTCTGCTCGGCAACGATAACGGCCAGGTTCTTCACCAGGTCCATGAAAGCATCGGTCTTGGCAGCGAAGTCGGTCTCGGAGTTCACCTCGATCACGACGCCCACGCCGTTGATAACGGTGGCGTAAGCAACACCCTCAGCAGCGATGCGGTCAGCCTTCTTGGCAGCCTTGGCCAGGCCCTTCTCACGCAGCCAGTCGATGGCGGCGTCCATATCACCGTCGGTAGCAGTCAGAGCAGCCTTGCAGTCCATCATACCAACGTTGGTCATCTCGCGGAGCTTCTTAACGTCCTGTGCAGTAAAAGCCATTTTACATTTCCTCCTAAATTATGTGTAGAAAAACTTTGTAGGGGCCGATGGCGCACATCGGCCCAGGGCGGATGTGGGCATCCGCCCCTACGGGTCTTTAATTACTCAGCAGCGGGAGCCTCAACTTCAGCCACAGCGTCCTCACCCTGACGTCCCTCGATGGCAGCGTTGGCCATAGCGGCGGCGATCAGACGGATGGCGCGGATAGCGTCGTCGTTGCCGGGGATCACATAGTCGATCTCATCGGGATCGCAGTTGGTGTCCACGATGGCCACAACGGGGATGTTCAGCTTCTTAGCCTCGGCGATAGCGTTGCGCTCCTTGCGGGGGTCAACGATGAACAGAGCAGCGGGGATCTTCTTCATTTCCTTCACGCCGCCCAGGTACTTCTCCAGCTTCTCGATTTCGCCCTGCAGCTTGGTGACTTCCTTCTTGGGCAGCATAGCGAAGGTGCCGTCCTCTTCCATCTTTCTCAGCTGAGCCAGACGGTCGATACGGGTACGCATGGTGCGGAAGTTGGTCATCATGCCGCCCAGCCAACGGGCGTTGACATAGTAACCGCCGCAGCGGATAGCTTCCTCACGGATAGCGTCCTG
>SVLC01000071.1 GCA_015068155.1 Oscillospiraceae bacterium
GAACAAGCAATCCACTATTTCAACAACGAGCGACCAGTCCGCAAACTCAATGGAAAACCACCAGTCCTGTACAGAACAGAACTGGTGGCATAAGAAATTTTGTGTCTACTAACTATTGACTACTTCATGCTGCGGTCAATTATATATTGGGAGCTTCGACCCACGAAATAACATGGGCGCGTTGGGAGCTACTGCCACAATCCGTGGGGATACTTGCCCTGGGCGGTCATTTCGGCGACGGCTGCCTGGACCATGGGCCGGTCGGCGGCGTAGGTGACGCCGTACCACTTATCGGCGGAATGCAGCACCTGCACCGTGGCTTTCCGCTCTTGCAGCAGGTCTGCCACCAGCATGGGCAGGTAAAATTCACCCTTATTGGGATTTTCCGCCAGCGCTTTCTCCAGGAATGCGGCCATGCGGCTTTCGATCTCCGCCAAAACGCTGGGGGTAAAACCCCACATATTCATGGAAACCGGGGTTTCCGGCGGCAGAACCACCCAGTTTTCGCCGTCTTCGGTGTAGGCGATGCCCTCCGGGCGCTTTTCGATCCGGGTCCGTTCGGCGATATCCTTCAGCAGGCCGTTTTCCGTGACGCAAACCCCCCGGGCCACGCTGCCGTGGTCGGTGACGGTGTTGCCCAATTGATAGCCCACCATGCAGTAGTCATAGGTCTCGCCGTCGGCGGCGGTGAGCAGATAGTCATAGATCACCTGGAAGGCGGATTTTCCGTAATAATCGTCGGCGTTGATCACGGCGAAAGGTGCGCCGTCGATGGCATCCCTGGCGCAAAGCACGGCATGGCTGGTGCCCCAGGGCTTGCTGCGGCCCGCAGGCGCGGTATAGCCGGCCGGCAGTTTGTCCAGCTCCTGATAGGCGTAGAGAATTTCCATGGGACAATTTTGCAGCCGCTTACCTACGGTCTGCATAAATTCCTCCCGGATGGCTTCTTTAATAATGATCACAGCGGTGCGGAAACCGGCTTCGTAGGCATCGAACAGAGAATAATCCAAAATGGCTTCGCCGTGGCTGCCCACGGGATCGATCTGCTTTAATCCGCCGTAGCGGCTGCCCATACCGGCGGCCATTACCACGAGAACGGGTTGCTTGGACATAGGATGTCCTCCTTTGATTTTTGTTTTATTATATGCCACAGGGTCACAAAAGGCAAGAGATAGCGTGATAAATTGTTGTTTAGTGTATGAAAGCCCTCTCCTTGAGGAGAGGGTGGTCCGTAGGACCGGGTGTGGTGTAGCCGCCAAAGGCGGCGTTATGGACGGCTGCTTCGCAGCCTACACCACATCAGTCACCTTCGGTGACAGCTTCTCCTCAAGGAGAAGCCTTTGCGCCTTTGGCGCTGTAAACAACAATTTACCTTACCAATTCCTGGGCATTCAGGTAAATATCCTCTTTTTTCAGTTTTTCCCAGGAAAATTCCCCGGCCAGTTCCCGGGCGGAAATGGGGACGCACCGATCCAGCAATCCGGCGGTGTGGGCAAGGCTGCCGATAAGCTGCGCCGGGGTCAGATATTTTCTGAGTTCTCCCAGATCCAGATCCTTGTCCCGCTTGCTGAGCCGGCGGCCATCGGGCGCCAGCAGCAGGGGTACATGACCGTAGGTCGGTTGGGAAAAACCCAATAATTCCTGCAAATACATCTGCCGGGGGGCGCTGGACAGCAGATCCACGCCCCGCACCACTTCGGTGACGCCGCCTTCCCCGTCGTCCACCGTCACCGCCAGTTGGTACACATAGACGCCGTCGGCCCGGCGCACTACAAAATCGCCGCAATCCGTGGAAAGATTTTGGGTGTAGGGGCCCTGCAGCAGGTCCGTAAATGTCCAATCCCGGTCCGGCACCGTCACCCGCCAGCTATGGGGCTTATTGGGCCGTTGGACCAGATTCTGGCAGGTACCGGGGTAGACATAGGTACCGTCGGAAAGATGGGGGGCATTGACGCTGTGGAGCTGGCTGCGGGTGCAGAAGCAGGGATACAGCAGCTTTTCGTCCATCAGCTTTTCAAAATATCGGTCGTAAACCGGACTGCGCCGGCTTTGGGGAAGCTGCTCGTCATCCCAGGTAAGTCCCAGCCACAGCAGGTCTTCCCGCAGAATCTGAGCAAATTCTTCGCTGGTGCGCTGAGTATCCAGGTCCTCCATCCGCAGCAGAATGGCGCCGTTCCGGCTTTTTGCGGAAAGCCAGGCGATGAGGAAGGAAAATACATTTCCAAGATGCATCCGGCCTGATGGCGTGGGCGCGAAGCGGCCCACAGGTGTTGTGTCCATGACCACCACCTCCTTTGGTCCATTGTAACCCAAAAGGAAGGATATGTAAAGGTAAATTGTTGTTTAGCGCAGTTTCGTAGGGGCCGATGCCCACATCGGCCCTTGGCAAAACACTGGTATTTGGGGCCGATGTGGGCATCGGCCCCTACGAAGGCGTATAGTTTAATCGTATAAACAACAATTAACCGCAGCAAAAAAGCCGCCCGAAGGCGGCTTTCTATATTGCAATTAAGCTTCCACAGCTTCCGGTCTCCGATGGCGCTGCTTTCTGCCCAGGCGGGCGATGCCCTTGGCCATCAGCAGGATCACGCTGGCGGCAGCGGTGAAGCCCAGAATGTAGATGAACAGGTTCACCGGGAAGGGAACGGCGTTGTGGATCAGGCTGTACACCGGCAGAACGCACTCGCCGTAGGGGCTGACATAGAACATGTTGAAATTGTGGTTCTCGGTAATGCCCACCGCATGGGCCCATTCGTTCAGACCCACCGCAATGCAAACGCACACCGCAAACACCGGCATGGCCTTCAGAACGGTTTTGAAATGCAGCTTTACATGGCCGCTGGCGTAAAGATAAGCGCCGATGACCACCATGGAGCCGTGGCAGATCATGGTTTGGATATTGATGCCTACGCATTCAACAAATACATTGCCGGGATAGATCATCACAGCCAGTCCCGCGAAGATGGCATAGGTGGACAGGTAAGCGCAAAGGCTGTCGTGGATGCGGCCCTTGCGGATGATGCCTGCCAAAAGACCGATGTACATCGGGGTGGAGCAGAACTGCCAGGGAAAAATGTACCACTGATAGACAGGTTCCACACTGCCGTCCTGGAAAGTGAAGTTGATCTGCTTGTAGATCTCCAGCAGGAACACGAGAATTGCGGTGCCCAGCACCACATTGGTTACGGTTTTGGAGCTGTGCCTGCGGCCAAACACAACGGCCAGTACAGTGGCAACCGTCATAATGGTCAGCCAAAGGATATGATAAGCGCCAAAGGTCGTGGGAGTGGCGGCCTGCGTATCTAAAAACGCCAGGATGGTTTTCCAAAGTTCCATGTTATTTTACCTCTTTTCTCCGGGGTACTATAACACAGAAGAAACAATTTGTCATTAAATTTTTTTGAAAAAAGGGGATTTTTGTAATTTTTTGTATCCATTTACAATTGTGCATAGAAAATGCTGGCGGGATTATGCATGTTGGACAGGCTGGTAATGCCAAACCCCCATCGATGGATGCCGCCGGGAGATTCCTGCGGGCCTGGCGGCTCTCGGAATGACATTAAAAATGCCGCCGGGAAATCCCGGCGGCAGAATGCATGCAATTAGGCGTTGCCTTCCATTTCCTTCAGAGCATCCTTGCGGCTGAAGTTGGCGCGGCCCTTCTCGTCGAAGCCCATGAACTTCACCCAGGTCATATCGCCCAGGTTCAGCACATCCTCAACCTTTTCCACACGGCGGTTCTCCAGCTTGGAGATATGCACCATGCCGTCATGGCCGGGAGCGATCTCCACGAAGGCGCCGATGGGCAGGATGCGGACCACCTTGCCGTAGTACAGCTTGCCAACCTCGGGCACGAAGCAGATATCGTCGATCATCTTCTTGGCGGCGTAAGCGCAGGCGCTGTCCACAGCGGAGATGAATACGGAGCCATCGTCCTCGATGTCCACCTTGGCGCCGGTGTCGGCGCAAATCTTCTGGATGGTCTTGCCGCCGGAGCCGATGACCTCGCGGATCTTGTCCACGGGGATCTTCAGGCTGATCATCTTGGGGGCGTACTCGGAAACCTCGGCACGGGGCTCAGCGATGCACTTCAGCATGACCTCGTTCAGAATCTCCATACGGGCCACGCGGCAGCGCTCCAGCGCGTCGGCGATGATCTCCATGGTCAGACCCTTGTTCTTCAGGTCCATCTGGATGGCGGTGATACCCACGGAGGTACCGGCTACCTTGAAGTCCATTTCGCCGTGGAAGTCCTCAACACCCTGGATGTCGGTGAAGGTTCTCCACTCGCCGGTCTCCTGGTCGGAGATCAGGCCGCAGGAAATGCCGGCCACGGGACGCTTGATGGGCACACCGGCGTCCATCAGAGCCAGAGTGGAGCCACAGATGGAGCCCTGGGAGGTGGAGCCGTTGGAAGAAAGAACCTCGGAAACCACCCGGATGGCGTAGGGGAACTCCTCGATGGAGGGGATCACAGGCAGCAGAGCCTTCTCGGCCAGGGCGCCGTGACCGATCTCACGACGGGAAGTGGAGCGGGCAGCTCTGGCTTCGCCGGTGGAGAAAGCAGGGAAGTTGTAGTGGTGGATATAGCGCTTGGTCTCTTCGGGGTAGATGGTGTCCAGCTTCTGGGCGGCGGACAGGGTGTTCAGAGTGCAGATGGACAGCACCTGGGTCTGACCGCGGGAGAACAGGCCGGAGCCGTGGACTCTGGGCAGGATGCCTACCTCGGCGTCCAGGGGACGGATATCGTCCATGCCGCGGCCGTCCACGCGCTTGCCCTGCAGCAGCCACTTCTTGACCACCTTCTTCTGCATCTTGTACAGGCAGACCTCGATGTGCATCTCGAACTCTTCCTCGCCGTACTTCTCCACGAACTGGTTCTTGAAGTCGATGCGGGCGGCAGTCAGGCGCTCTTCCCGGACATTCTTGTCGTCGGTGTCCAGGGCGTACTCGATCTGGCCCAGGCCGTAGGCGATCAGGTCATCCAGCAGGTCGTGGTTGACGGCGGCCTTCTCGAAGGTGAACTTGGGCTTGCCGATCTCGGCCACGATGCCGTTAATGAACTTGACGATCTCCATGTTGGTCTCGTGAGCCACACGGATGGCTTCGTAGACGATGGCTTCGGGAGCTTCGTTGGCCTCGGTCTCGATCATAACCACCTTCTCGAAGGTGGAGCTGATGCAGACGAAGCACTCGCAGGCCTCGCGCTCGTCGGCGGAGGGGTTGATGATATACTTACCGTTCAGGTAAGCCACGTTGGTGGTAGCCACGGGGCCGTTCCAGGGTACATCGGAAGAAGCGATGGCGATGGAAGCGCCCAGGGAAGCCACGATCTCCACGGGGTTCTCGTGGTCGGTGGCCAGCACGGTGCAGGTCACCACGGTGTCGTTGCGCAGCTCTTCGTCGAAGAGGGGACGCATGGGACGGTCGATGATGCGGCTGTTCAGGATGCCACGCTCGGAGGGCTTGCCCTCACGGCGGTTGAAGGAGCCGGGAATACGGCCCACGGAGTACATTCTCTCCTCAAACTCGATGGTCAGGGGGAAGTAGTCGATGCCGGCCTTGGGGATGGGATTGCAGGTGCAGGTAGTCAGCACCACGGTGTCGCCGTAGCGGCAGATGCACTCGGCGTTGGCCAGCTCAGCCACCTTACCGGTTTCCACGGTGAAGGGGCGGCCGCCGATTTCCATCTCGTAAACATGATGGTTGGGATACTG
>SVLC01000020.1 GCA_015068155.1 Oscillospiraceae bacterium
GTCGGGGGTAAACTGAATACGGGAGAAGGGCAGGTTGAATACCCGGCCCAGGGAGCGGACCAGACGGGTCTTACCGACGCCGGGCACGCCTTCCAGCAGTACGTTACCGCCGGCGATCATGGCGATGACCGCACCCTCGATAACATTTTCCTGACCGATCACGTCGCGCTTGATCTGCGCAAAAATGTTCTTGCACTGCTCGCTGAACTGCTGAATGTTCTGTTCTGTAACCATATTAAAATTGCCTCACTTTTCAATCATTACAAATTATTTTTGATAAAATAGGGGGATTATACAATTCCCAAATAGGCTTCGATAATAGCCCGCTCTTCGTCGGACAACTGGTCACCCTCTGTTTCCAGGCGCTCCTGCAGCATTTCCCGGAATGTTTCGAGGACTTCTTTATAATAGGTCTCGCCGTCGATGACCTGGTTGGCTTCTTCATACTTGCCGCCGCCGGCGTTGCTGGGGGGTGCGTTGGGATCCGGCTCCTGGGGTTGTTGCTGCTGTTCTTGATTCTGCTGCTCTTCCTTCGGCTTCTCCTGATCCGCTTCTTCGCTTTCCTGGGACTCATCAGAATCCTGGGGTTCGCCTTCCAGCGGCATGAACACAGCGATGAAAATGGTATCCTCCGTGATCTTGCTGTCGGAACGGACAGGCTTACCAAAGCCGTCCTCCCAACCCTGGAACTCATAGCCGTCCTCGGCCACAGCCACCACCTGGGTGGTGTTGCTGCCCACGGGGATCAGCTGGTCAAACTCGCCTTCGATATAGCCGCCATCCATGGCCTCATAGGTGACAGCCACATACTGGATCGGCTCATCCGGGGTAATAGCCTCCAACAGAGCCATGCCGTCAGGCAGCAAGCCAAAGGCGCTCAAGCCGGAGACGATCATCATTGCCAGGCCCAAGGTGCCGGCGATCGCCAGCGTCACCAGAGTGCCTACGGCAAATTTGATCTTGAAAGCTGCAGTATCCAGTTCCGCCAGCTTCTGCTTGGCATCCTGGCGCTGCAGATTTGCCATGGTGGACTCGTCGCCTTCGTATTCGACCATGGTGATCAGTCTTTCTTCCAGACCCAGTCGGTCGATACGGCGAGCGCTTCTCATGGCTGTGGGACGATACTTTTTGAAGTAGAAGATCGGCATAGCGATCGCCAGTGTCACAACCAGCGCTGCCAGGCCCAGCCACAAACCGTTCAGGCCGAGGAACCAGGCTATCGCGGCCACTTCAAAGCCCACAAAAAAACCAATGATCAAAGACAGCACCAAAGAATGGCACCATGCTTCGGATCTCAGTTTTGAATAATGCTTTTCAAACTGCTTTTTTGTTTCCATTTTTGTCTCCTTTCCAAATGGAAATATTCCACTTTGTTTTCCGCACCTGCGGGAAAATTCCATAGTTCCCGGCAACGGAACTTTCGTTCCGCTGCCGGGATTTGCGATGATAAACGGGTACTTACGGGATTATGCCATGGTCTTCAGAAGGGTCATCTTGTACTCGACCCAGTTCATAGCCAGCTTTTCAGCCATCTTGGCATCCAGGCCGATCTCTTCCAGGAACGCAGTGAGCTGCTCCATCTCTTCGGGGGACAGTTCCTTGCCCACCTCAGTCTCGGAGAAGAAACGCTTGTAGTTGAACAGCTTGGTCTGGACAGTTTCCAGCATATCCTTGCCAACGCCCATATCCATCAGACCCATAATCAGCTTCTGATCCTCGTCGGTGAGCTGTGCCTTAGCGTTCTTGTTGGCCAGTTCCATTGCGTACTTGCCCCAGCTGCCCTGGGCCATTTCAACGAACACCGAAGCGCTCTTTTCGTTCACGCCCAGTTCCTTGACCAGGTAGGTTCTCAGTTCTTCGCACCACTGCTTAACCATGCCCTCATCGAACTTGGTGTCAGTGAAGTTGAACTTCCACTCGCTCCAGGCTGCCTTGATGGCATCCAGAGCTTCGGGAGAAATCTCTATCTTGCCGACCAACGCTTCAAGCTCCGCGATTTCCTTTTCGGTCAGGTAGCTCTTGGCAGCGGGCTTGTTGGCAGCAGCCAGCGCCTGCTTGTAGGTCAGCCATTCCTTGCAGACTTGCTCCATGTCGATCTTCTCGATGCCCATTTCCTTGCAGAAGATATTCAGCTGTTCCATTTCTTCCTTGCTGATCTCCTTAGGATCGGTTTCGGTGAAGGAAGCCTTATAGGCCAGCAGACGGGCCTCGATTTCTTCCATCATCTTGATGCCCCAGGTCTCGCAGAAGCTCTGGACCATCTTCTTCTCTTCGTCGGTCAGAGCGAACTTTTCCATGAGCTGCTTAGCCAGAGACTGCTTGTAAGCCAGCCACTCCTTGCAGACCATTTCGATGTCGATCTTCTCGATACCCATTTCCTTGCAGAAGTTCATCAGCTGCTCCTGCTCTTCCTTGCTGATTTCCTTAGGATTGGTTTCAATGAAGGAAGCCTTGTACATCTGCAGGCGAGCCTCGATCTCTTCCATAACCTTGACGCCCCAGGTCTCGCAGAAGGTCTGGACCATCTTCTTCTCTTCGTCGCTCAGTGCGTACTGTTCCAGAAGTGCCTTAGCCAGAGTCTTCTTGTACTCGATCCACTCCTTGGTGACAACGGACTCGTCGTACTTTTCGATGCCCATTTCCTTACAGAAGTTCATCAGCTGTTCCATTTCTTCCTTGGACAGTGCATCGCCGGGGTTCATGTCGTTGAAGGCGGTCTTGTAAGCCAGCAGCTTAGCCTGAACAGCGTCCATATCCTTGACGCCCCAGGTCTTGCAGAAGGTCTCGACCATCTTAACTTCCTCAGCGGTGAGGGTCACGGTCTGGCTGCCGCTGGGCGTATAGAAGGCAAACTGGGCTTCGGTGTTCAGATGCCACTTGCCGTTCATATTACCAGTCTTGTTCATGGCAGCCTCCAAAGAGGTGGCGTTCTTGAAGTAAATGGTGGTGTTGGCGGTCAGGCCCGTGAAGGAATAATCCTGCAGGTACAGTTCCATGCTGCCAACGGTGAGCTTGCCCAGGTTGGTACAACCAGCCAAGCTGTAGGCGCCGAAGGTTCTGACGCCGCTCAGATCCGCGTCGCCGATCATGCCGACACAGTTCAGGAAAGCTTCCTTTTCGATGGTAGTTAGCTTGCTCAGGACACTGATGGGCAGCGCGGTGCAGTTTGCATACATGCGGATACTGGTGCCGTACTTCTGACCGGCAACCACATTTGTCAGGCTGACACAGTTTTCGAAGGTGCTCTCGCCGGAGAATCCAGTAGCGTTGAAGCTGATGCTCTGCAGGCTGGTGCAATCCATGAAGACTTCACCGATCGCACTGGTGCTGGTCTTGTTGTCATAGGGAGTACCGATGGAGGTGATGCTGCTGGGAATGTCGATGCTCACCAGGGCGGTACAGCCCTTGAAGAATCTGCCACCCAGTCTGGTGCCTGCATTAGCGGGGAACTGAACAGTTTGCAGATTGGCGCAGTAAGCAAATACGCCTTCTGCGTTCAGGTTGGTGTAGCTGTTGGGGATCACCAGGTTCACGATGCCGGTGTTGGCATACATGTAGGCGCTGAATGTGTTGACGCCGGGGAATTCAAAGACGGTAGTCAGGCTGGTGCAGCCGTCGAACAGGTGGGCACCAACGGTCATTTCGGTCTTTCTTTCCTCCAGGATCAAGTTGGTCAGACTGGTGCAGCCGGCAAAGGCGTAATCGCCCAGGTTTGCCACGGCGGCAGGGATCACCAGGTCGTTCAGCATCACGCAATCAGCAAATGCGTATGCGTCGATGGAAGAAACGTTACCGGGGATCACAACGGTCTGCAGTTTCTGGCTGTTGCGGAATGCGCTTTCGGAGATCTTGCGGACATTGTCGGGCAGGACGATGCTCTGCAGCTGGCTGCCGGAGAAGGCGCCGCCGGCGATCTCGTAAACGGATTCGGGGATCTCATAGGTTGCGTCGGTCTTATAAACGGGGTAAATGTTCAGGGTGTAGCCGGTCTTATCGAAAATGACGCCGTCAATTTCCTTGAAGGATTCATTGCCGCTTTCCAGGGTAATGCTGGTCAAACCGGTACAGTTGGTGAAGGGGTTAGCGCCCATGAAGGCCACGGTCTTGGGAATAATGACTTCGGTGATCTTGCCGCAGTCTGCGAAGGCGAAGTCTCCGATGGTCTTCAGACCCACGGACAGGGCCAGGGATTTCAGGTTCTCACAGCCGGCGAAGGCGTAGGCGCCGATGCCGGTAACGGTGGAGGGGATACCAACGCTGGTCAGATTGGCGCAGCCATAGAAGGCATAGTCGCCGATCTTGGTCAGGCTGGTGGGAATGGGAGCCTCAGCGATGCCGCTGTTCATAAAGGCTCTGTTGCCGATATGGGTCACGGTGCTGGGCAGAGCCACGCCGCTCAGGGCGGTGGTGTTCTCGAAAGCGCCGTCGGCAATACGCAGCAGGCCGCAGCCGCTTTCCACGTTCACGGTGGTCAGGCCGGTGCAGTTTGCAAAAGCGTTGGCACCGATGCTGGTCAGAGATGCGAACAGTGTCAACTCGGTGATTGCGGAGCAGCCATTGAAAGCATCCTTTGCGATGGTGCTGCAGGATGCAGGCAGGTTCACCGTCTTCAGACTGGCGCAGCCCTTGAACACGCCCTCAGGAATGTCCACCAGAGCGTCAGGCATCTTGACCTCTTCCAGTGCGGTACAGTTGGTGAACAGATTTCTGACATCCTCGCCCTTGCTATTGATGTTCTCGGTACCGAATGTCTCAACCAGAGGACCAAAGATGACTCTCTTCAGAGAGGTACAGCCATAGAAGCTGTAGTTACCGATGGACTTAAGCTGGCTGTTCTCGGTCATCAGCACTTCTTCCAGCGCCGGGCAGCTACTGAACACGGAACTGCCCGTCACGGTAACGGAATCGGGGATGGTAACGGAAATCAGGCTGTTGCAATAGTTAAATGCGCTGTTGCCGATTTCTTCTAGGCCTTCCTGCATGGTAACACTCTGCAGATTGCCGCAGTAACGGAATACCATGCTGCTCAAGGCCTTCAGTGCGGCAGGCAGCACCACATTGGTCAGACCCTTGCAGCTATGGAAGGCCTGCTGACCGATGTAGGTAATGCTGTCAGGCAGATAGATACCGTCAATACCAGAGCTATTGAATGCATATTCGCCGATGCCTTCCAGCTTGGAGTCCTCGGGAATGGTGATCTTCTTCATCGCCGATGTGGAATCAAAGGCTCTGTCGCCGATTTCCTGCACGCTGGCAGGGATCACGATGCTTGTCAGCTTGGAGGCGGATGCAAAGGCATTGCTGCCGATGTAACGCAGGCCCTCAGGCAGGATCACGGAAGTGCCCTGATAGTACTGGAAAGCGCCGTTGGCGATGGTGTGCACGGTGCTGGGGATGGCATCCGTCATCTGGCCCTTTGCCTGGGGATAGATGAACAGAATGGTCTCCTGAATGTCATACAGTACGCCGTTGATGCTCTTCAGGTAGGGATGGCTTTCGGGAACGATGATCTCTCTGAGCTTGCTGCAGTTCTTGACGATACTGGAGGCAGCATCGATGGTCTGCAGGCTGGCAGAGATTTCCAGGGTCTCCAGCTTGGTGCAGTTGGCGAAGGCTTCCTGGCCAATGATGGTGACCGTATCCGGGATCTTGAAGTTGACCATTGCGTTACACTGCTGGAAGGCCTGCTCGCCGATGGTATCCAGGCAGCCGTTTTCTTCCTGTGTAAAGCTGGTCATTTGGGTGCAGGAGGAGAAGCCCTGCTTGCCGATCATGCGAACGCTGGCAGGAATCACCATGGTGGTGAACTTACAGGTATTGAATGCGAATTCGCCGATCTCGGACACAGTGGAGCCGGGCGCGAAGGTGATTTCGGTGGCGCCGCAGCCAGCGAAGGCATATCTGCCGATCTCGGAGACCTTAGGCAGGGTAACCTTGCTAATGGCGCTGCTGTTGCGGATAGCGGCTGCCTTGAAGGCAACCATGGAATCCGGGTTGAACACCAGTTCCAGCGTCCAGTTGGGATTTTCCTTGGTGTTCACATTCAGGTTGCCAATCGACTGGGAAGACATGGTATGCAGGTGAGAGGGGAACTGAATGAGGGTCAGCTTGGTGTAATACTGGCCGAAGCCGGTAGGTCCAAATACATAAGGACAAGCGCTCTTCAGCTCGTTGCAGGCGCCGATGCTCAGCAGGGGCTGACCGTATCTGGGATCGTCCTTGGGGAACTCCTCAAATACGATAGAGGACACGTTGGTCTCGACAAAGGCGGTGTGCTGCACATGGACAACGGTGTTGGGAACGATGATGTCGCCGGTGTTGGCCTTGGGGCAGAACTGCAGTTCCAGCAGCTCGCCAGCGGGGCCCTTGGCGTACAGGATGCCGTCCTTGGAGCCGTAAACCGTGCCGCCCTCAGCCACATGGATCTTAGCCAGGGTGGTGGTGCCGGTGTAGCCAGCAGGTGTATCGTATTTGCTGTTGGTGTAGAAGACATCGCAAACCGTGTGATAGGCGAACTCGGTATTGTACTCGCCGATCATGGTCAGGTGCGCAGGCAGGGTGATCTCGGTAGCGGAGACGCCCAGCATTGCGAAGTTGTAGATGGTAAAGGTTGCGCCCTCAGTGGTGTTGGGAGCAAACAGGATCTCGGTCAGCGTGCTGGTGGACAGTGCGTAAGCGCGCAGATGCTGCACCGTGCCGGGGATGGTGATGGTGGTCAGCTTGGTCTGTGCAAAAGCATGCTCGCCGATGAATTCCAGGCCCTCACTCAGGTTGATTTCGGTAATGGCAGTCTTGTTGAAGGCGTTCATACCGATCAGCTTCATCTGAGAATTGTCGGGGATGCTGACAGCCGTCAGAGCGGTCAAGCCGTCAAAGGCAAAGTCGCCGATCACGGAGATGTTGGCAGGCAGGTTGATCTGGGTCAGTGCGGTGCCAACGAAGGTGCCGCGGGTGTCGAAGGTGGGATCATCTGACGCGCCGTACAGGCTCACGCTGGTGGCTACCTGATCCACAGTGCCGATGACCAGAGGCTCGGTGCCGCCGACGAAGTTGATGGAAGCCAGCTTGGTGGCCTTGTAGAAGGCGCCCTGGCCGATGTAAGTCACGGCAGCGGGGATGGTAATGTCAGCGATATCGGTGTAAGCGAAGGCATAATCACCGATGGTGGTCACGGTCTCGGGGATGACGAAGGTGGAGATCTTGGTCATATAGAAGGCGTTTGCGCCGATGCTGGTGGTCTTGCTGGGAACAGCAATAGCAGTCAGCTTGGTGCAGTTATCAAAGGCGTTGTCGCCGATGATCATAGCGCTATCCATATTTGCAAAGGTCAGGGAATCCAGGTTAATGCAGTTTGCAAAGGCGCCGTTGCCGATCTCAACGATCTTCTCGCCGATGACAACATTGGTAACCTTCACATTGCCCTTGAAGACAGCGGGGCCGATCTTTTCCAGGGTATCCCAGGGCAGCTTGGACAGATCGCCGTCCAGGTTACGGGGATAGTAGATCAGTTCGGTCAGGCCCATGGTGTACAGGGCGCCGTCCTTGGTTTCCAGATAGGGGTTGCCGGCTTCCACTTCCACGTTGTTGATATGCTCACAGCCATCAAAGACGGAGCCATCGAAAGCGGACAGGGTTGCGGGCAGGACGATGGTGGTCAGACGGACACAGTCCTGGAACACGCCAACGCCGAAGTCGATCTGACCGCCGTTGGGTGCGAACTCCACGGTCTCCAGATAGGAGCAGCCCATGAACGCGTAGTCGCCAATACTGGTGGTAGAGGCGTGGACCACATATTCCTTAATGGAGATGCAGTTTTCGAATGCCCGTGCGCCGATAGTGCTGATAACAGCGGTTTCATGGATGTCCAGATCGCTCAGGACCGGGCTCTTGGCAAATGCGCTTTCGCCGATGCTGGCAATGATCACATTCTGACCAACTGTCAGCTTCTCCATTTCGGCCGAACCGTGGAAGGCGCTGTTGCCGATGGTGATAGCGCCGCCGCCAGAGCCGGAGCCGCCTTCAAAGGCCACTTCCAGCAGCCGTTCACAGCCGGCAAAGGCATTTTCGCCGATTACCAGATCGTTGTTACGGGGGCCGCGTACGGTAACCTTCAGCAGGTTGGAGCAGCTTTCAAATGCGCTGGTGCCAACGGAGGTGACCCAAGCGGGGATCACGACCTCAGTCACGCTGGACTTGCCGGCAAACACATTTTCACCGATGCCGGTGATGCCCATGGGCACTTCAAATACGCCGGCGAAGGAATTGGGCACATACAGCACAGCAGTGCCGGGGCCGTCGCACAGCAGGTTGTTGGAGGCGCTGTAGTTCTCGCCGCCTTCTTCCACCTGGATGTTCTTCAGAGCGGTCAGCTTATCCAGGGTCTTCAGGTCTTCGATCACATTCAGCTTGGCAGGCAGGATCAGGGTCTCTACCTTGGGCAGATCGTTGAACGCATCGTTGGCGATGGTGACGCTCTCTTCTCTGCCGAACTCGAACTCGATGGTGGTCAGGTAGTTGCACTCATAGAATGCGCTCTCAGCAACATAGGTAACACCCTTGGAGATGATGACCTTGCTGATCTTGGAGTACTTGAATGCGTAAGGACGAATGTTGTCGACTTCCTCGGGAACGGTGTAGGTGCCGATCTTTGCTCTGGGGAAGACTTCCAGGTAGGTGTTGCCGGAAGCTTCGTCGAAGAACAGCAGGGCGCCGTCGGAGGAGGAATAGGGCTTGAATGCGGTGGAGTTGGGGTCTACCACATAGACATCAATGCTCTCCAGGCTGTCGCATCTCTCGAACGCGCCGATACCAACACGGGTGATGGTGTCGGGCATCTTCACGGACACGATGTCATAGCAACGCAGGAAGGCGTTGTCGATGATCTGGGTAACGGGGATATCCTTGTAGGTCGCGGGGATGATGATCTCGGTGACGCTCTTATTCTTCAGACCCAGACCCTGCTTGACACCGTAGGTGCCGTCGTTCAGCAGTTCATAGGCCAGCGCGTCTGCAAAGTAGGGGTATACAACGGTGGTGCCGATCACATCGTAAGGCACCAGGGACTTGCCTTCGGAGTCGGTGATCTGAACACCGGTGCCGGAGGGGCCGTTGTACCAACCGACGAAATAGCCCAGGCTATTGTCGGAAGTGGTGGGAACGGTCAGTTGGAAGTGCTTGGTGTAAGTAACGCTCTGGGTGCTTTCGTTGGTGATGTTGGTCACAGTGCCGTCAACGATAAACTGGATGTCGTACTTCTTGGGGCTCCAGTTGGCGTACAGCGCCATGTTGCCGTTGCCGGCGAACACATTGCCGGCATACTCCATGCCGTTGCCGTTGGCTGCGCCGGGGGTGTTGTACCAGCCGTCGAAGTCATAGCCTTCGTTGGTGAAATAATCCGGCAGCAGCATGGTATCGCCGATGGCCAGATATTCACGGACTTCGCCGCCCAGGGTGCGGCTGTAGTATGTGATCTCGTATGCGGTCACTTCGATGGAAGTCCAATCGCCGGAAATGTCGGTGCAGCGGACCTCGATCAGGTTGGTGCCGGCCTTATCCAGCACGATCTGGGCATAGTTCACACCGGAAACGGTGATCACATCGCCGCCGTTGACACGGATCTCAAAGTTCTCGCCGCCCAGTACGGGAGTCCAGAATACCTTGTTGGCCTTGTAGGTCAAAACCGTATCCAGGGTCTTGTACTGTACTTCCACAGCCTTGCTGTAGGAGGAGCCTTCGCTGCCGGCAATGGCCTTCACCAGAACGGTGTAGCTCTGGCCCACGGAGGCATCGAACTTCTTCTCCACCAGATCCACGCTGTTGGTGGTCACTTCATAGGTGGATCCGCCGATCTTCACTTCGTACTTGGTGGCGCCGGCCACTTCGTCCCAGGTGATGACCATGCCATTGACCTGGACATTCTGGGGAGCGGCGGGTGCGGTCTTGCTGCAGCTGGCGGTTGCTGCGGCGGGGCTGTTGTAGCCGTTGGTCACGGGAACCACGGTCACGGTGATGTCGCCGGAGTAGGCGGCGATGCTGAAGGTATTGGCGTTGCCGTTGTTGATCACATAGGTGTTCTCGCCTACGGTCACGGTAACGGTGTAACCCGCGGCATTTTCCACGGTGTCCCAAACGAACCGGTCGCCGGCCTTGTCGTAGCTCAGGTTCTCAACAGCGGCCAGGCTTCTGTCGTAAACGAAGGTCTGGGCCACGGAATCGGCATAGCCCTTGGCGGTGGCCACCACGGTGAAGCGGATGCCGCCTTCCTGCATGTAGCAGTTGGAGAAATTGAACACGGTGGCGCTGCCGTTGTCCAGATCGGCGTGGTTATGGTCGGGGTTGCCGCATTCCACGGTGATCCGGTAGTTCTCGGCGTTCTCTACGGCGCCGAAGATCAGCATACCGTTGATGACCTGGAAATTGGATACCCGGTCCAGCGCCTTGTTCCGGAAGTAACGGACGGTAGCTTCGGAATTGTTGGCGGAGTTGCTGGCCACGGCCACCACTTCCACGGTGTAGTCACCGGCGGACAGGGCGGCGAAATCGAAGTTCATGCTGGTGGCGCCCAGAGAACCTTCATGGACCACAACGCCGTCGGCAGATACGATCTTCACCTGGTATGCGGATGCGCCGTTTACGGCATTCCACTTCAGGCCCGTGGCAGTCACGGTCACATCGGGGTTTGCCAGCTTGGTCTCGGCTGCATCGTGCCATACGGCGAACAGGGTGGTGTCGGCAGTGAGCACGGTGTCGGCAGTATAAGCGGCAGTCAGCTTCTGACCGTCCTCATACATGGATACGAACCAGCCGCCGAAGGTGTAGCCGCTTCTGACGGGGGTGGGAACATTGTACAGCTGGCCATTGATGGTCTGCATCGCTTCCATCTGCTCTGCGCCTTCATAGCCCAGATCAAAGTTGGCGGTGTATTCCACATAGCCCACCTGCTTCTCTACCCAACCGGCATACACCGTCACATCGCCGGTAATGGCGTTGGTGAAGGCATACGCAGTCTGGCAGGCGGCATCGGCATACCAGCCGATGAACACATGGCCTTCCTTGCTGGGGGTCGCAGGCATTGCCACCTGCTTGCCGTTGCACACGGTGGCAGGGGCGATGGCTTCGCCACCGGCGGTGTCGAAGGTCACGGTATAGTTGACTTGCTTCAGGAAGGTCATCACATTCCCGTTGTAGGTCATGGTGACCACATCATTGCCCAGAACAGCCGTGGCGACATCGCTGCCCTGCACAAAGGTGAATGCCACATTGTTGTCGGTAACCGTGTATGTACCGGTCCGGTTCATGCCGGGGCCGGCAATGGTAAACTTGTTACCGCTGTTCAGGGACAGTATGATCTCTCCCTGTTCGACGCTATAGTAATAGACGCCGGTTTCTGCGCCTTCAGGAACGTTCACATCTCCCTGAGGCGTTCCGTGGTCGCCGCTGATTACCACAATTGCCACGGCCGCTGCCACCAGCAGCACCATCGCTACGATAAACGCATAAAACCACTTGCTCTTGTTCTTTAACATAGATCTTCCTCCTAATCTAGGTTTTGTCGGGATCTTGCCGGGGGGCGAAAATACGCTACATTTGCGACTGGCCGGTCGCCAAAGGCCATAAGAACGCAAATTATGGATTTTCTATAAGTATTCTAACGAACAAACCTCCTTCTGTCAACAAAACCCACAAATTTTCTATTTCACTTTTGTGTATTATTAAGTTTATTTTTATATTAGAGCTTTTCTGCTCCCCCATTCTAAGAATATGCCGCCCCCCGAACCAAAATCGTTTCCAATAAAAACAAAAAAACAAGAGCGGAATTTCCGCTCTTGTTGGATGGTACATGATGACCAATATTTTTATTTGGTTCCGAAGATCCGGTCGCCGGCATCCCCCAGACCGGGAATGATATAGGCATGATCGTTCAGCTTCTCGTCGCAGGCTGCCAGGTAAATATCCACATCGGGATGGGCCTGCTGCACCGTCTGAATGCCCTCGGGACAGCCGATGATATTCATCATAATAATGTGCTTGCAGCCCCGGGCCTTCAGAAAATCAATGGCCGCCACAGCGCTGCCGCCGGTGGCCAGCATGGGATCCACCACATATACCTGCCGGTTTTCGATATCCTCCGGCAGCTTGCAGTAATATTCCACCGGCTTGTGGGTATCCGGATCCCGGTAAAGGCCGATATGGCCGATCTTGGCAGAAGGGATCATGTCCACCATGGCATCCACCATGCCCAATCCCGCCCGGAGGATCGGAATGATCGCCAGTTTTTTGCCTGCCAGCATCCGGCACTTGGCCGTAGCCACCGGGGTTTCCACCAGCACTTCCCGGGTGGGCAGATTGCGGGTGGCCTCATAGCACATCAGTCCGGCGATCTCACTGATCAGCGCCCGGAATTCCTTGGTACCTGTGTTTTTGTCACGCAGAATAGCCAGCTTGTGCTGGATCAACGGATGGTCAAATACATGAACTGCCATATCTTTATCTCCCTATTATATATAATAATGTATAGATTACTGTTTTTCCTGTCGTTCCAGTTTTTCCCGTTCTGCCTGGCTGAGCCGCAGATAATTAGGCTGCAGACTTTCGGCATCCGCCGCCACGCCGGCTTTCACCATCTCCGCCGCTGCCATGGCCACGCCTGCCGCCCGCTGGTGCATCCGATGCTCCTCCGGGGCAATTACCCGATCCTGCAGCGCAGCTTTGGCCACCAGGCTGCCGTCGCCCACCAGGTAAACCTCGCCTTCCATTGCCGCCAATTCCCGGCCAAGGTCTGCCAGCGCAATGGCCCGATCCTCTGTCAGGCGGCTAATTTCCCCGTTTTCCACCCGGAACAAGGCGTTATATACCTGATTTCGCCGGGCGTCCATCACCCCGCATACAATACCATGGGTTATGGAAAAGTTTTTTGCCATCGCCTCCAGGGTGGACACGCCATAGCACGGCACCTGTAAGCCCCAGGCCAGCCCCTTGGCCGCCGCCATACCGATCCGCACGCCGGTAAAGCTGCCGGGGCCCGCCGCCACCGCCACATATGTGACATCCTGGGCGGTATAGCCGCTGCTTTTCAGCATATCCTCCGCCATGACCATCAAGGTTTGGCTATGGGTAAGGCCCGTATTCTGATAGCTCTCCGCCAGCAGCCTCGCGCCGTCATGCAGCGCCACCGATGCTGCCTTGGCAGAGGTTTCAAAGGCTAAGATCAGCAAATTCTTCCCCTCCTTCAACGGTGATGCGGCGGCTTTCGTCGCCAATCTTTTCGATATTTATCAGGAGAAAACGGTCCAGGGCTTCTTCCACGTTTTCGCTCCACTCTACGGCGCAAACGCCGCCCCGGTCCAGATAATCCTCCCAGCCGATGTCCCACAGATCCTCAGCCGACCGCAGCCGGTACATATCGAAGTGAAACAGCGGCATTCTGCCGGAAAGATATTCATTTACGATTGTGTAGGTGGGGCTGGTGACCATATCCGTGCAGCCCAATCCCCTGGCAAGTCCACGGGTGAAGGCGGTCTTCCCTGCCCCCAGGTCCCCCCGGTAGGCGATCACGGTGCCTGGCCGCAACACCCCGGCCAGTTTTTCCGCGACAGCCTCGGTTTCCGCCGGAGAATTTGTAATGTAAGTCATAAGCATCCTCTTTTTCTTTCCGCACACCTCATCAGTCAGCTTCGCTGACAGCTTCTCCTCAAGCAGAAGCCTTATTTCGCGGCGTTTTTCAGCTTTTCCGCCTGGTCCGCCGTGGCCAGAGCATCGATGATCTCATCCAATGCCCCATCCATCACCGCGTCGATCTTATAAATGGTCAAACCAATGCGGTGATCCGTCACCCGACCCTGGGGAAAATTGTAAGTTCGGATCCGCTCGTTGCGCATACCCGTGCCCACCTGGCTGCGGCGCATACCGTCATTTTCCGACTGGATCCGATCCTGCTCCATGTCATAAAGCTTGCTGGCCAGCATCATCATGCACTTTTCCCGATTCTGCAACTGGCTGCGCTCTTCCTGACAGGCCACCACGATGCCGCTGGGCTTATGGATCAGCCGCACCGCGGACGAGGTTTTGTTGACGTGCTGGCCGCCGGCGCCGGAAGCCCGGTAGACCTGCATCTCAATATCGGCAGGATTGATCTGCACATCCACTTCTTCCATTTCCGGCAGCACCGCCACCGTAGCCGTGGAGGTATGGACCCGGCCGCCGGATTCGGTTTCCGGCACACGCTGTACCCGGTGGACGCCGGACTCATACTTTAACCGGCTGTATGCGCCCCGGCCCTCGATAATAAAATCCGCTTCCTTCACGCCGCCCAGTTCCGTATCCGCATAGTTCAGCAATTGGATCCGCCAGCCCATTTTTGCCGCGTACATGGAATACATCCGGTACAGGCTGTGGGCAAACAGGGCGCTTTCTTCACCGCCAACGCCGCCCCGGATCTCCACGATCACATTTTTTTCGTCGTTGGGATCTTTGGGCAGCAGCAGGATCCGCAGCTGATCCCGCAAAATCTCCATGGATTCCTTGGCCTGCTTATAGGTCTGCTGGCACAGCTCCCGCATTTCCGGGTCGGCCATCAATTCCTGGGAATCCAAAAGATCCTGCTCCGCCCGGCGGTAAGCCAGATAAGCCTCCACGATAGGCTCCAGATCATTCTTTTCCCGCAGTAGCGCCGCCGCCTTTTTGGGGTCGTTATAAAAATCCGGCTGTTCGGATTTTGCGCACAGCTCTTCATAGCGGCTATAAACCGCCTGCAATTTATCCAGCATGGCATTCGCTCCTAAAAATCTCTTATTTTTTATTATAGCCGATTTTTCCGGAAATGTAAAGAAAAAACAGATCTCCCTTTCCCGGGCAGACGAAAAAGCTCCCTCTGACGAAGGAGCTCTTCCTTATCCCAATTGATTTTCCAAAGAATCCGTGTCGCCGGTGCTGAAACCGAAGAACACATCCAGGATCTCCTTGGCCACCGGCGCCAGCTTACCGCCGCCGCCGGCCTTCTCGCCGTATACTGCAATGGCAATCTGAGGATCGTCCGCAGGGGCAAAGCACACAAAGGCGCCATTGGCCGAAGCGCCGGGAGAAGATTCGGCAGTACCGGTCTTCGCGGCTACGGAAACGGCGTAGTTCTTAAAGGTGGAATAGGCCGTACCCTGGGAGTCGCTGGCCACCAGCTTCATGCCGTCCAGATACACCGCATAGGCCTCATCGGTGATGGGCAGCTCGCTCAGCACCTGGGTCTTGTTTTCCAGGATAAGCTGCCGGTAATCCGAGGAGATCACCCGATTCAAAAATGTAGCCTTATACCGGGTGCCCTGGTTCGCAAGGCCCATGGTATAGGATGCCAATTGCATGGGGGTAAAGGCATTCAGCGACTGGCCAATGCCGTTCATAATACCGTCTGCATAGTACCAATTGGCCGACTCCGTACCGGCAAACAATCTTGCCTTGTTTTGCGGATTGGCCCGGACGCCCACCTGCTCATACAGTTCTACGCCGGTACGCTCGCCCAAGCCCAGACCTTTGGAGATGGAATCGATATAATTGATGTCGATTTTATCCGCCAAATAATAGAAATAGTAGTTGCAGGACCATTTGAGGGCATGTTCGCAGTTGACATGACCATGGGTATAACCATAGTTGGAATAATACAGGCAGTTGGCGCTGAAGCCGTACTTGCTGAATACGCCCTTATCCCACACGGTGGTTTCCCGTTCCACGGTGCCGGTTTGAATGCCGGCAATGGCCATGACCATTTTATAGGTGGAGCCGGGAGGATAGGTGCCCGTCAGCGCCCGGTTCAGCAGCGGCGTGTAGGGCTGGGTAGAAATATTGGTATAATCCGCCAAAAGCTGCGCCGGATCGTAGGTAGGATAGCTGGCTGACACCAGAACCTGGCCGGTCTTGACATCAATGGCTACCACGGCAGCGCCTTCTACATCCAGGCCGGCCTTACCCTCTTCCTGGGCCCGCAAGCCTTCGATCACCTCGGCCAGTTTATCTTCCGCCGCCATCTGGATCATAAGGTCCAGGGAAATTTCCACATTATTGCCGGATTTGGGCTCCACCTCATACCAGGAACGGATCACGGTGCCATCCTTGGTCACTTCATCCACCCGGATGCCGTCCACGCCGTGCAGGTACTCCTCAAACGCCTGTTCCACGCCGCTTTGTCCCACCAGCGCATCCATTTCGTAGCCCAGGGGGCGATACTGCTCCCATTGGGCCGCGCTCATGGCGCCCACATAGCCCAGCGCATGGGCCGCGTACACCGTATTGTAGCTACGGACCGAGGATGCCTCCACCCGCAGACCGGGAATATTCAGCTCCAAAATAGCTGCCAGCTCCGTTTCGGAGGCGTCCTCCAAAAACACATAGTTGGAAAGGTTGGTCACACCGTTGCGCAGGGTGATCTCATAGCGCAGGCCGATGACCATTCTGGCATCCTCGTCGGACCATTCTTCCGGAATGGCATAGCTTTTTCTAAGCTGTTCCATCAGCAGCGGCGCGGAAATATCCGAGTCCATATCCCCCCGGTTCACCAAAAACAGTTGGAAATATGTCTTCCAGGTACTGGAGAGCTGATCCAGAGTGTAGGTAAAGGGCCAGGTATCGCTCACCGGGAAATGGTCGATGTACTCGATGCCCAGCTTTTTGCAAAGGGTGCCCAGTTCCAGCAGCCGCTGATTGGGATTGCCGGAATTCAGGATCACATAGTGGTTGAATACCAGATCGTAACTGGCACGGTTGGTCACCAGCACATTACCATTGGTATCCAAAATGTCGCCGCGGGTAGCCCGCACCCGGGTACGGGTCTTATAAGTCGTCACATTGCTGGCGGCACCGACCTGCTCGGAGTTCTGCATCAGATACAGCTTGATGCAGAAAAAGCTCAGCACCAGGCCCACCAATGTCACCAGAAAAACCGCTCGGAATTTTGTTATTCTTTCCATGCTTCGCCTCCGATCTTACCGATCATCCGCACAATGGGATATACCACCGGTACCGCAATCATGGTCAAGGCGGCGGTCATCAGCATGCTTTCCAGCCGCTGCGGCAGCGTCTGTCCCATAAACAGCCCCACGCCGAAGACCACCATCTCATACAGGAACATACTGATCGCCGCGCACAGGGCAATGGAGAAAAATCCCCGCCGCAATGCCGCCTGCCGCAGCACCGCCACCAATACCGCCAGCACCGTGATCAGCGGGATCACATACAGACCCGGCGCCGAACCGGCGCAATCATACACGATGGCGGCGACCAGCGCGAAAATGCTGCCCTGCTCCGCGCCCTGCAGGGCGGTGATCATAAAGATCAGGCAAGGCACCAGATCCAGGCAGCCGCCCCGGAAATCCACCCGGCACAGCACCGAATCCTGCAACAGCAGCCCCACCAGGCACAGCACTCCGTAGAGCACCCAACGCAGCAGGCTGAACCGCTGTCGCTGGGTCAGCAGCAGCTTGTCCAAATTAACGGATTCTTCCGAATCCGGCCGAAAATCATAATCTTTTGCCACAGAAAATCTCACTCCGCATCATAATCGGTCAAAACAAAGATCTGCTCCAGGCTGTCCACATCCACCGCCGGCTGCAGATAGGCATATTTGGCAGTGCCGTTTTCCTCGTAGCCGGCATCCACCACATGGCCCAAAATCAAATTTCGGGGGTACACCGTGGAACCGGCCGTCACCACCTGATCGTTGTTGCGGATCAGCGCGTCACTGCGCAGGTATTCCATCCGCAGAAGCTCCCCGTGACCGCTGCTGTAGCCGCCGGTCACGATGCCGGCATAGCCGGTATCGGCGATGGTGGCGCTGATACCGATGGAGGAATCCATCACCGTGGTAACCACGCAGTAATTGCTGCCCACTTCGGTGATCAGGCCCACCACCACGCCGTTTTCGGTGATGGCGCACATGCCCACCTGGATACCGGCAGAAGCGCCCCGGTTCAGCGTCAGGGTGCTGACCCAATCGCCGGAGGAACGGGCAATGATGTAACCGTCCACCAACTGATAGTCTTCATGGGCCGCCTTCAGTTCCAGCAGCTTCCGCAGCCGCTCGTTTTCCCGCTTCAAGGAATCGGCCTCCAAAGCATTCTGCTGAATTTGGGAAAGATCCTCCTTCAGCCGGTCATTTTCCGCCTGCAGCGCCTGGAAGCGGAAGATATAGTCATAAAGCTGCTGGGCCTGGTCGGTCATCACCTTGGCACCGGTACGCAACGGTGTCATGACGGTCTGCACCGCCATGGCAGGAATGTTTTTTCCCGTTAAATTGCTGGCCACCGCCAGCAGCACCGCGATCACCAGTGAGATGATCAGCACCGCCCGCACACGGGGGCTAAAAAAATGTCTCATAGGTCAGTCTCCCATCATTTCCGGCACCATTTGCCGCAAAACTTCTCCCAGGCGGCACACCGGCAGCCCCATCACATTGTAATAATCTCCTACCAACCGGGTGCAGAACAACGCCGCGCCGCCCTGGATACCGTAAGCGCCAGCTTTATCCATGGGCTCACCGCTTTTTACATAACGCAGCATCTGCCCCTGGGTCAATTCCCGGAAATGTAGGTCCGTCACCTCCGTAAAGGTCCGGGCCTCATCCCGGTGCAGCACCGTCACGCCGGTCATCACCTGATGATCTCTGCCGGACAGCAGCGCCAGCATTTCCATAGCCTCCTGCTCCGAACGGGGTTTTCCCAGCACCCTTCCCTGACAGACCACGATGGTATCCGCCGCAATGACCACATCTTCCTGCTGCCGGCTCACCGCCAGAGCTTTGCACCGGCTGACCCGGGCCACCTCCGCGGCAGGCTCCGCCGCCGGATCCATGGTCTCATCGATATCCGCCACCCGGACCGTAAAGGGAATGCCAAACAAACCCAGCAATTCCTTCCGCCGGGGGGATTGGGATGCAAGAATCAAACGCATAATGTTTCCTTTCTGTGTAAAACCGCCGCAGATTTAGTTTACGCCCCGCAGGTACAGGCCCCGGGTACAGGCGCCATGATCGAAGGGCACGGGGCTTACGCAGGACGCCGCCACCCGATCCACTTCCTTGGCGTTTTCCGTGGTGAAATACAGCCGAACGCCCCAGAGGCCCAGCTTCGCCAGGTCACTCTGCCGGTCCAGCCAGCTGAGTTTTTTGCCGTTCAGCAGCACGCTGCGGCAATTGTTGCCGTCCCGGATCACCGGGAATTCCGCGCCGGTCTTATCCACCAGCTTGGTGGGGCCCAATTGGCAGGCGCATTCGCCGGTCTTGCCCTTAATCAGGCAGTTTTCCGTAACCATCAAAGGTAATCTGCCATAGACCAGCAATTCGCAGGGTACAGCCTTGCTCACATCCCGGATCTGGGGCAGATTCATTTCAAAGCTAAGGGTGGCCGATGCCAGTTCCAATTCCTTCAGGGTGTAGACAGCCATGGAATTGTAGATATTCAGGCCGTAATCCCCCCGGATGGTCATGCCCGCTTCCCGGGCAGGCAGCATCAGACCCAGATTGCCCACCAGGACCTCCCGAACACCCATTTTATAGACCTCCTGCAGATTTTCCCGCAGGGTATTCATTTCCCGGTCATGCACGATTCTGGGCAACGCCGCCGCCACATGGAACCGGCGCACCAGTTGCTTGGTAAATCCGGGATCTTCCGCCAGGATGTGCAGCGGCACATACAGCACCGCCGGATTCAGCCGCAGCAAGCCCGGGGTGATCTGTTCCCGGGTGGTAACCTGCACCGTATAATCCGGCCGTTCCTTACTGCCGGCAAACATGGGCATCTTCCGCAGCCGCAGGGTGATCACATTGTCCCGGCGTCCCCGCAGGGCGGTCAGCTGATTCAGCGCATCCCGACGCATGGAATTGATGGCCGCCGCAGACAAATTCAATCCCGGGGTAATATCCGCCGTCACCACGCCCACCCGGTAAGGCGTGCCGCCGGTTTTGGAAAGCCGGTCAGCCAGATCCTTTTCCGTGATCAGTTGGGTACGGGCCAGGGCCGGTATCGGCCCCCGGACAGTACAGCTTCTGCCCTCGGGATCGGTTGCCGTCAGGCTGCTGCCCTCGTGGGTGATCACCGCATGGAGCTTTATCTCCACCAGGGGATTTTCCGCTGCCTCATAGGTTTGACGCATCCGCCGCAGGAATGCGGCATCCTCGCCCTTCTCCTCCCGGAATCCGAACATATTCTTGCCGGTTTTGCTCTCATAATACCCATCGGTAAAGCCCTGGCGATTGAAGGCGGTCCAAAGGGTGTCCATCATTTCCTGGGTCACCTTTTGACCGTCCAGCGCCCGGCGATATACATTGGTCACCGCCGCCACATACTCCGGCCGCTTCATGCGGCCCTCCAGCTTCAGCGACGCCACGCCCATTTCTTCCAGTTCCTTCACATGCTGCACCAGGCAGTTATCCTTCAGGCTCAGCGGATGCCGGTTTTCCCGGCGGCTGTAACCATAGCACTGGCGGCAGGGCTGGGCGCAGCGGCCCCGGTTGCCGGAGCGTTCACCGATCACGCCGGACAGATAGCATTGACCGGAATAACTCATGCACAGCGCGCCGTGACCGAATACTTCGATCTCGATGGGAGAATTTTTGCAGATATAGCGGATCTCCTCCCGATCCAGCTCCCGGCTCAGCACCACCCGGGTCATGCCGAAGGCGGCGCAAAGCATTACGCCGGACAGAGAGTGGACCGTCATCTGGGTAGAACCGTGGACCGGCACCGTCGGCGCGATCCGGCGGCACATCTGCACCACCCCCAGATCCTGCACGATAAAGGCATCCACGCCGCTGGCAGCCGCGTGTCGGATCAGCTCGGCGCAATCCTCCGCTTCCCGGTCGGTGATCAGGGTGTTCAGGGTCAAATGGACCGCCACACCGCGGATATGGCAATATTTAATGGCCTCCACAAGGGCCTGGGGTGTGAAATTCTTCGCATTCTGCCGGGCATTAAAAATGCCGCAGCCAAGATAGACCGCGTTGGCGCCGTTCTGCACCGCCGCGCGCAGGGCTTCCATGGAGCCTGCAGGAGACAGCAATTCGATCATAGTCATTCTCTCCCATGGTATACTCTTATACATTATAACACATTGTCCTCTGCTCCGCTACCCCGGCAATATGAATTTTTCGGAAAATTTGCAATAAAAAATTCCTGCCGTCTGCATGGCAAACGGCAGGAGATTCTTATTCAACATAGTCCATGGATATCCAGCCCTTATCGGTGCGGCCCCACAAGGTTCCGTCCACCTCTTTGGTCTCCAGAATTTCCACACGGTCGCCCTCGCTGTAGGTGCCAACCACCTCTGCCGAAGCGCTGGCCTCCGCGCGGATCCGGAGCTTGCTGGCGGTCACGGTGCCCACGCGAACAGCAGGCTCTTCATCGTCCAGTTCCACATAGTTCATGGACAGCCAGCCTTCGTCGATACGGCCCCACAGCATATTGCCCACCTGCTTGGTCTCGTACACGGTGACCCGGTCGCCCTTCTGCTTGTAGGTCACGATGCTGTAGTTGGTGCCAGCGCCGGAGCGGACGCGGACTTCATTTGCGGTAACGGTACCCTTTTGTCCCGAAGGTTCGGGCTCAGGCTCGGGTTCGGGTTCCGGTTCGGTTTCGTCCAATTCCACATAGTTCATGGACACCCAGCCTTCATCGATGCGGCCCCACAGCATATTGCCCACCTGCTTGGTCTCGTACACGGTGACCCGGTTGCCCTTCTGCTTGTAGGTCACGATGCTGTAGTTGGTGCCGGCGCCGGAGCGGACACGGACCTCATCGGCGGTAATGGTAGCCGCCTGGCCTTCGCCGCCGGGACCGGGATTCGGTTCTTCTTCGTCCAGTTCCACATAGTTCATGGACACCCAGCCTTCATCGATGCGGCCCCACAGCATATTGCCCACCTGCTTGGTCTCGTACACGGTGATCCGGTCGCCCTTCTGCTTGTAGGTCACGATGCTGTAGTTGGTGCCGGCGCCGGAGCGGACACGGACCTCATCGGCGGTAATGGTAGCCGCCTGGCCTTCGCCGCCGGGACCGGGATTCGGTTCTTCTTCGTCCAGTTCCACATAGTTCATGGACACCCAGCCTTCATCGATGCGGCCCCACAGCATATCGCCAACCTGCTTGGTCTCGTACACAGTGACCCGGTCGCCCTTCTGCTTGTAGGTCACGATGCTGTAGTTGGTGCCGGCGCCGGAGCGGACACGGACCTCGTTGGCGGTGATGGTAGCCGCCTGGCCTTCGCCGCCGGGACCGGGATTCGGTTCTTCTTTGTCCAGTTCCACATAGTCCATGGACACCCAGCCTTCGTCAATGCGGCCCCACAGCGTATTGCCCACCTGCTGGGTCTCATATACGGTGACCCGGTCGCCCTTCTGCTTGTAGGTCACGATGCTGTAGTTGGTGCCGGCGCCGGAGCGGACGCGCAGCTCGTCGCCGGTAATGGTACCCTTTTGCCCCTGGGGCTGGACGGGTACTTCATCCATTTCCACATAGGCCATGCTGATCCAGCCTTCGGCGATGCGTCCCCAAAGGATGTCGCCCACCTGCGCGGTCTCGAATACCTCTACCCGGGTTCCTTTCTGCAGGAAGCCCCGCACGGCATAATTGGTGCCGGCGCCGGCCCGGATCCGCAGATCGGTGGCGGTGATGGTGCCCATCTGGCCTTCCTCTGCCTGGCGGGTCTCGTTGTTGCCGCAGCGGATACAGGTGCGGATCTCCTCGCCTTCCATTCCGGAGGGACCCCACTGACCGTACAGATGGTCGCAGGCCACCAGCTCCAGATAATTCATGGAAGCATAGCCGGAAATGCCGTTATATTCAATGTGGGCCCAATGGCCGGTGCCGCGGCCGGAGGCCTTCAGCACCTTCACTTCTGCGCCGTAGGGCACGGTGCCCAGCACCTCGAAATCGGCGCCGTGACCGGCCCGGATCCGCAGATCCGTGGAAGCGGAAGTGGCCACATATGTGCCTGCGTAAACCGTATCGCAGCGGCAAGTCAGGCTTTGGCCGTTATATATGTAGTCCGTTACATACCAGTAGGCAGTTACTTTCTTCAAAATCGTAGCCTGGGAGCCGTATTTAATGCCCAGCCAGGAGCTGCTGATGGGGGTTTGCTTGCCGCTGATGCCCTTGACGGTATCGGCGCAGTAGAATTCATCGCCCACATAGCCGGTAAGATACACCGCATGGGGCAGCTTGCCGCAGTAAAGCACAATGCCCTCAGGATGCTCGTCCAGCAGTTCCTTCAGCGCCTGCACCGTCATGCCGCTGACATTCTTGTGTCCCACCTTCACGGTGGTATTGCCGATTTTGTGAGAGAAGCTCCACTTCAGACCCACGCCCTCCATCCAGGCATCTTTTCGCAGGCCGTTTTCCGTAACGGTGGCCCAATTGCTGTTGTTATGCTGGTAAAGGCTGGCCCGGATCATCATGGCGGCGGAGCAAAGGGTGCAGGTACCGGCCACGTTTTGGGTCAGATATAGATCAGCCGGCAATTCCGGCAGCGGATCTGCATTGGCCTGGGGTATGCACACCAACAGGCAAGCCGCTACCATCGCCAGTATCAAAAGTCTTTTTGCCGCTTTCTTCATAATGATCCTCCGTTTCAGAAAAAGGCAGGGGCGTCCAGTCAAAACGCCATAGTTTTCATTCTATGCCATCATTATACAACACAGTTTACATAATTGCAACACAAAAACCGCTGTTTCTCAAAAAAATTTTCAAAATGTTTGGTTGTTTCCGTATTTCTATGGCAATCTTTTCCATTTCAGGTAAAATATGTAAGAAATTTTCATTTTTTACATAAAATCCGGTGTTTTGGCGGTCACGCCCCGGTTTTTTTCTTTTTTACCAGCAGGGCCACCTTTTCCCAAGTGGTATCATTGGGCTTGGCATAGTAGTCCGCCAGCGCATTGCAGAAGGCATCAAAATCCTCCTGGGCCACACAACTGCTGTCCCACACCAGGCAAGCAGGCTCCTGGGCCATGTACTGGCGCAGCAGTTTTTCCAGGGCATTTCTGACAACGGTGGCATCCTTGTAAGGCGACAGAGCGCCAAAACTGTCAATGGGTGTCCGGCCGTTGCTGCCTTCTTTCACCATCCAACCCAAAAAATCCAGTGTTTCCTGGATATCCGGGCCATAGCCAACGCCGGTAACGGCCCAAAAATCGCTGCAGGTATAGCGCATGGCGTTGCTGCCCTTTACAAATGCCGGCAGCAGATCCAATTTGTCGATACCCAGCGCCAGAACCTCTTCAAAGGTAGCGGTGGTGCCGGCATAAAATACGATCCTTTCATTTTGGAAGGAAGTCAGCGCATTGACCGTGGTCCGGCTGTTGCCCACATACAGGTCAATAAAGGAGCGAAGCTGATCCGAATCCGGAAACGCCGTGCTGAGCAGCGCCGCCAGGCCCTGGTCGGAAGTGGCGGAAAGATCCGGCTTTCCAAAGGGATAGGTCTTCATGGAAGTCAGATATTTGGCAATATAGGACATGGAATTGTAGCCGGTCATATCGCTGCGGTAGAAATCCGCCCGGGTAAAGGCGCCGTCTTTCAGCAGACTGGCGTTGAAAATATAACCGAACCAATCCACCGACACCGGCAGCGCCACCAAGCTTTCTCCCCGGTACATACCGAAGTCCGGGCTGTATAGCTGCTGCGCCGCCTGGGTATCCGTAAGATCCAGGAGCATATCACCGTGTTGCTCCAGGGTTTGGGCCTGATGAACACAGAATACGGTGGGCGGCGCTTCGGAAGCCATATGCCGGGCCAATCCCTCTTCGCAGCTCTCCCCTTCTTCGTTGGTCAGAAGGATCACTTCCGTACCGGTGGCCGCATAGTATTCCACCGCCAAAAATACATAGATCTCCAGCAGGCTCTTATCGCAAACATACACCCGCACCTGACCGGGCGGCGGGGGAGCGGTGGTCTGGGTGGTGGGCGGCGGCGTAGGTTGGGTGGTCGGCGCAGTGCTGGGTTCCGGCGGCGCCGTAGTAGGTGTTGTGGTCGGCTGGGTAGTGGGCTGGGTAGTGGGTTGGGTAGTCGGCTGAGTGGTGGGTTGGGTGGCAGCAGATGTAGGTGCCGTGGTTGGCAGAACCGGAATAGTCGGCTGAGAACTGCTGGGCAGCCAGGTGGGCGTGGTGGGAGCCGACGACGAAGAGCTGGTCCCCTCCGTAGGCAAGATGGTCGTGCCGGTGGGACCCACCGACATGGGCGGCACCGTGGGCCGGGAGGTCAGTTCGGGATCCGACAGCGTAATGGGCACAAGCAATATCAGAAAGACGGCCAGCATCAGACTGGCAGCCGCGATCAACAGGCGTTTGGGCATAAAAAACATCCTTTTGCTATGGTATATCGTGTTATTATACTGGAAAATCCATTGTTTTGCAACTGTTTTATGGAAAAAGCTTCCCTTTTTCGGAATTTTGTGCTATACTGTAGCAAATCAAACCCGGAAAGGACGCTTTTATGGAAACCGTTAAATTGTATTATCAGGACCCCCATCTGCAGCATTTCTCAGCCCGGGTGTGCGCCTGCGAAGCCGCCAAAGACGGCTTTTGGGTCACGCTGGATGCCACCGCTTTCTATCCCGAAGGCGGCGGTCAGGCCTGCGATCTGGGTATTCTGGGCGGTGTCCGGGTGCTGGATGTGCAGGAAAAAGAGGATGCGATCTGCCATTTGTGCGACCGTCCGCTGACCCCCGGCCAAGTCGTGGAGGGGCAGTTGGATTGGGCCCGCCGTTTTGATCTGATGCAGCAGCATTCCGGCGAGCATATCGTATCCGGCCTGGTGCATAGTATGTTTGGACATCACAACGTAGGCTTCCATGTGGGTTCGGAAACCATGGAGATCGATTTTGACGGCCCCATTCCTCCGGAAGCCCTGGCCGTCATCGAAACCAAAGCCAACGAAGCCGTTTGGAAAAATCTGCCGATCCGCTGCTGGTATCCTTCCCGGGAGGAACTGCCCAACACCTTCTACCGCACCAAAAAAGTCCTGCCCTGGCCGGTGCGGATCGTGGAGATCCCCGGTTACGACGCCTGCGCCTGCTGCGGCACCCATGTGACCCACACCGGCGAGATTGGCCTTATCAAGCTGATTTCCTCTGTGAAATTCCATGCCGGCGTCCGCATCACCCTATGCTGCGGCGGACGGGCGCTGAAGCTGCTGCAGCAGATCTTTGAAGAAAACCGCCAGGTCAGTCAGATCTTCTCGGCAAAAATGCCCGAAACCGCTGCTGCCGCCCGCAAAACCGCGGAAGCGCTGGCCGCGGAAAAACTGCGGGCCAACACGCTGCAATCCCAGCTTTTCCATCACATCGCCGCCGAATATGCCGGTCAGGGCAACGTCTGCCGCTTTGAAGAAGATTTGGCCCCGGCGCAGTTGCGGGAATTGGCCGACAAGATCGCCGATGTCTGCGGCGGTTGGGCCGCCGTGCTGGGTGGCAGCGACGGCAATTACAGCATCTGTATCGTTTCCCGTCACGGCGATGTCAAGGCCATCGGCCAGGCCCTGGGCGCCCGGGGCGGCGGCAAACCCGGCTTCTTCCAGGGTAGTTTACAGGCCGCCCGTCAGCAGGTCCTGCAGATCCTGGCAGAATTGTAATGTTCCCAAAAACCCGTCAGGATTGGTGGATTTGCCCATTTCTTTGTGAAATTTTACATTTTACCCTTGTTAAAATGTGATCTTTTTACATTTTTCACAGTTTACAAGAAAAAATCGGTATTGTATAATACATTTGTACAGCATACATCTGTATGTTAAAAAAATCTCCCTGCAAAATAAGCAGAATTTTTATTTTTGGAGGAATTTACCATGTCTGTTAAAGTTGCTATCAACGGTTTTGGCCGTATCGGCCGTCTGGCTTTCCGTCAGATGTTCGGCGCCGAGGGTTTCGAGGTCGTCGCCATCAACGACCTGACCAGCCCCAAGATGCTGGCCCATCTGCTGAAGTACGATTCCACCCAGGGCGCTTACGCTCTGCCCTTCGGTACCCATACTGTCGAGGCCGGTGAGGATCACATTATTGTCGATGGCAAGAAGATCACCATCTACGCCATGGCCAACGCCGCCGAGCTGCCCTGGGGCGAGCTGAATGTGGATGTGGTGCTGGAATGCACCGGCTTCTACACCAGCAAGGCTAAGGCCCAGGCTCACATTGACGCCGGCGCCAAGAAGGTCGTCATTTCCGCCCCCGCCGGCAACGACCTGCCCACCATCGTTTACAATGTCAACCACGAGACCCTGACCAAGGAAGACAACATCATCTCCGCCGCTTCCTGCACCACCAACTGCCTGGCTCCCATGGCCAAGGCTTTGAACGATCTGGCCACCATCGAGGCCGGCATCATGTGCACCATCCACGCCTACACCGGCGACCAGATGATCCTGGACGGTCCCCAGAGAAAGGGCGACCTGCGCCGTTCCAGAGCCGGCGCCATCAATATCGTGCCCAACTCCACCGGCGCTGCCAAGGCCATCGGCCTGGTCATCCCCGAGCTGAACGGCAAGCTTATCGGCGCTGCCCAGCGTATCCCCACCCCCACCGGCTCCACCACCATGCTGAACGCTGTTGTGGCTAAGGAAGTCACCGTGGCCGAGATCAACGCCGCCATGAAGGCCGCCGCTACCGAGTCCTATGGCTACACCGAGGACGAGATCGTTTCCTCCGATGTCATCGGCATGCGCTTCGGCTCCCTGTTCGATGCTACCCAGACCATGGTCAACAAGCTGCCCGACGGCAAGACCCAGGTTCAGGTGGTTTCCTGGTACGACAACGAGAACTCCTATGTTTCTCAGATGTGCCGCACCATCAAGCACTTCGCTTCCCTGCTGTAATCAAAACGCAAAAACAGACTGCCGCCCGTTTTGGGCGGCAGTTTTTTCTGACAAAGAACCCACGCCGGACGGCGTGGGTTCTGCTATTTACTCTTCTGTTACTTCTGTGACTTCTTCGGTCTTGCCGGAGAGCTTCTTCTGCAGCCAATCCTTGCCGGTGACGAAGCGCTCAACGATGTAGGACACCACATAGTCGCCTGCGGCATTCAGCATGGTTGCCGGAGGATCCACCAGGTAACCCAGGGCGATCATGATGGGATAGGCGATAGCCATATGCTCGGGGAAGAAGGCTGCGCACAGCACCAATTCGCCGGTGCCGCCGCCGCCGGGAATACCGGACATAGCCACGGAGGAGAACACTGCTACGGCGATAGCCAGGATGGCTTCGCTGGCGCCGAAATCTCTGCCCAGCACGCCGAACACGAAGGCGACCTTCATGATGGCGCTCATGGCGGAGCCGTCCATGTGCATGGTTGCGCCCAGGGGCAGGGTGATGTTGGCGACATCCTTGGAAATGCCGGTCTTTTCGGCAGCTTCCATGTTGGTGGGGATGGTTGCCACGCTGGAGCAGGTGCCGAAGGATACAACGGCAGGATTAAACAGATTCCGGAACATCACCTTGGCGCCGCCCTTACCGCCGCCGAAACGGGCATACAGGGGGAACAGGGTGAACATATATACAAAGCAAACCACATAGTACACAGCCAGCGTCTTGGAGTAGTCACCCACCAGCTGAGGGCCGTACTCGGCAACCAGGGAGGCAAAGAAGCCGAAGAAGCCGATGGGCGCATAGTAGGAGATCAGCTTGACCATGTTCAGCAGCGCATCCGTAGCGCTGGCCAGGATCTTGGCGATGACGGTTTCCTTACCGCCGGAGAGCTGAACGCCAAAACCAAACAGAACGGCAAACACCAGCAGCGGCAGGATGGCTCTGCGGCTCAGCAGTTCGGAGAAATCGGGCTTGGTGAAGAAGGCAACGATCATGTCGCCCAGCGCCATAGGTTCATCCACATCGCCGGCCACGGCATTGTACTCGCCGGATACCAGGGGAATGAACCGGGCGATCAAATACATGATCACAGCGGCGATGGTGGCAGTCACAAAGAAAGAACCAACGGTAACGCCCATGACCTTACCGGCCTTTTTGGCGCTGCTCATATTGGCCACAGCGGAGGAGATGGAGCAGAATACCATCGGCACCACCACACAGAACATCATGTTGATGTACAAAGTACCCAGAGGTGCCAGAACCTTGGCGCCCTTGGTGGCATTTTCGCCGTCGGTGATCTCAGGGAAGAGTATACCCACTACGCAGCCGGCAATGATGCCCAAAAGCATCAGCATCATAAAGCCGTATTTCTTCAGAAAGTTTTTCATACGCTTACCTCCCGGTAATATTTTCTTGATTATCATATACCGCACCTCTTGCAAAGTAAACGCATATTATGCTATACTTATTGCAAATCGTGCTATTCCGTCCATTTGCATTCTATACATATGGGAAGCGCGTAGAGGAAGTGTATCCATGCTCAACGAAAATTACGAAAAAAAAGGTTACCTTTTGGAAGATTTCCGCCTTTTTCACCTGCGGGGGGCCCAGGGTGTTAAGACCGACTTCCATTATCACGAATTTTGCAAGCTGCTGCTGTTGGTCTCCGGCAGCGGCGGCTATTGGGCCGAAGGGCGGCAATACACCCTGCTGCCCGGGGATGTGGTGCTATTGGGCAGTCACTGCGTACATAAACCGGAATTTTCCGCCAACGCCCCCTATGAACGGATCATTCTCTATATTTCCCCGGATTTTCTGCAGCGCTCCTCCAGTGCCGACTGCGATCTTTTGGAAATCTTCTCCGGCAGGCAAGGCCATGTCTACCGTCCCCAGGCCCAGGCAAGCCAAAAGCTGACAGCGCTGATGGCCGCCCTGGAACGGGAGCTTTCCGGCGGCGAACGATACGGCCGCATCGTCCTCAGCAGCGGCCTGCTGCTGCGATTGCTGGTGCAGATCGGCCGGGATCTGCAGGGCGGCAGCAATCTGCCTGCCCCCATCACGCCTACGGATCCCCGGATCCCGGCGATCCAAAGCTATATCATCCGCCACATCGAAGAGGATCTGCCCATCGACCGGATCGCGGAGGCCTTTTTTCTCAGCAAATTCCACATGATGCGGCTGTTTCGCGCCCAAACCGGTCTGAGCATCCACGACTATATCACCCAGCAGCGGCTAAACCTGGCCCGGGATATGATCCGCCAGGGCATCAGCGCCACCGATGCCGCCTTCCGCTGCGGCTACAGCAGTTACAGTTCCTTCACCCGCGCCTGCGCCAAGCACTACGGCACCACTCCCACCGGCCGTCATGCTGCCGTAAAGATGGATGCCACCTTTGAATAAGACCGCCCCACCGGCGCGGCCGTGATGGCAAGCAGCCGCAGATTTGCCTCTGCCGGTTTTATTTCGCCCCGGCTACTTGCTTTTTCCCCGTATACTTGCTAGAATGAACGAAATATATGTTTCAAAGGAGTGGCTTCTGTATGGAAACTACCAATTTATCCGTCGCTGCCCTGAGTCAGAATATCCTGGGTCAGGTGCGGCAGGTCATCGTAGGCAAGGATCACCAGCTTCGGCTGGTGTTGGCCGCCATGCTGGCCAAGGGCCACATCCTGCTGGAGGATATCCCCGGCGTGGGGAAAACCACCATGGCCCTGGCTTTTTCCAAGACCCTGCAGCTTGGCTGCAGCCGCGTGCAGTTTACCCCCGATGTGCTGCCTTCCGATGTGACCGGTTATTCCATTTTGGACCAAAGCACCGGCAAAATGACCTATCAGCCCGGCGCGGTGCTGTGCAACCTGTTCTTGGCCGACGAATTGAACCGGGCCACTTCCCGAACCCAATCCGCGCTGCTGGAGGCCATGGAAGAGGGCCAGGTCACCGTGGATGGCAACAGTTATCCCGTTCCCCTGCCCTTCACCGTCATCGCCACCCAGAACCCCACCGGCGCCGCCGGCACCCAACTGCTGCCCGACAGCCAGATGGACCGTTTTATGATCCGGCTGAGCCTGGGCTATCCCGGCATCACCGACGAGATCAACATGGTGCTGGGCCGACAGCAGGCCAATCCTCTGCATGTTCTGCAGCCGCTGCTGGACCGGCAGACGCTGCTGGCCATGCAGGAAGCGGTGGAAAAAACCTATGTGCATCAGCAGGTGGTGGCCTATACCGTCAATCTCATCGCCGCCACCCGGCAGCATCCTCTGCTGGCCCGTGGCGCCAGTCCCAGGGCCACCCTGGCGGTGATCTCCCTGTCCAAGGCCCTGGCGCAGATGGCCGGACGGGACTTTGTGGTGCCGGAGGATGTGATGGAGGCGGCCACCCACGCCCTGCCCCACCGGCTTCTGCTGAGTCCCGGAGCGCAATCGCAAAATCAGCGGGCCGAAGATGTGGTAACGCAGTTGTTGCGGACGATCCCCGCCCCCCGTCTGCGCTGATGCCATGGTAAAACGCTGGCTGGTTTACGGCGCAGTGTGGGCCTGCTGCCTGATTTTTTACCTGTTTTACAAGGAATGGTTTTCCTACTTACTGCTCACCGCCGTTACGGCGCTGCCGCTTTTCAGTCTGCTGTTGAGTCTGCCGGTGATCCTCTCTGCCAAGCCCCAGTTGTACATACCGCCCATGATCCCCAGAGGCACCTTTGTACAGATGGATATCCGGCTGCGCACCGCCTTCCCCCTGCCCCGATGGACTCTGCGGATCACGGGACGGCATCTGCTGTGGGGTAAGGATTGGGTGCTGCGGCCCGGCGGTGATTTTCCCACAGAGCATTGCGGCACCGTAACCTGCAAATGCACCCATTTTTGGATTTATGACTATTTAGGCATGTTCCGCCTGCCCAAACGCAGTCCCGCCACCTTCCGGGTTTCGGTGCGGCCCGTTCCGGAACAGCCCGTTCCCGCCCCGGATGTGACCAATTATCTGTCCCAGGCCTGGCAGCCCAAGCCCGGCGGCGGCTTTGCCGAGCATCACGAACTGCGGCTATACCGCCCCGGCGATCATCTGAAGCAGATCCACTGGAAGCTGTCGGCCAAAACCGGCAAGCTGATCTTCCGGGAAGCAATGATCCCCCAAGGCGGCCGTATGCTGCTCTGGCTGCACCACAGCGGCACCCCCTCCGCCCTGGACAGAAAGCTGGACCGGCTGGTATGGGTAAGCAATTTTCTGCTGCAGCAAGGCCTGCAGCACGATGTCTTGGCCTATACCCATCTCGGTCCCCAGCTTTGGCACATCGGCACCGAGCACACCCTGGCGGATGTGCTGGACGCGCTGCTGTCCACCGCGCCGCTGGAAGAAGATGATAAAGAAACCCTGACCGGCATCAGTGCCACCTGGCAGTTCTATATCGGAGGTGACGACTATGAAAAAGTTTGACCTCCCCGGCGCCATTCTCAACAGCCTGCTTTCCGTCTGCATGGGCATCGCGGTGGCCGGCTGCATCAGCAGCGCCTTCCACTTCAGCTATCCCGATCTGCCGGAGATTTTTGCCTGCCTGTATTGGGCCGGCATTATCTGCTGGATCCTGCCTCTGAAAAAAGGATGGATCGCCATTCCGGTGGGCTTTGGGCTATGGATGGCCGTTTTATGGCTGCGCGATGCCGGCGAGCAGGTGGGTTATTTGCTTCACACCTGCTTTACCGTCTACAGTCAGGCCTACGGAATCCAGGTACCCAGCGGTCTGTCCGTCTATACCGGTCCGGAAGTTTCCCTGGCTATGTCCATGATCAGCGGCAGCATCACCCTGCTCTGCGGTCTGAGTCTGGGGCGGCTGCGGTCCGGCACCCTGGCGGTTTGCGCCGGTGTCCTCGCCTTGCTGCCCTGCTTCGTAGCCACGGATACCGTTCCCCACGAGCTGTTTCTTTTCCTGCTGCTCAGTTGCATCGTCCTGATCCTGCTGACCCAGGGCACCCGCCAGCACGACCCCCAGCGGGTCAATCGGCTGACCTGTTTTTTGCTGGTGCCGGTACTGCTGGCCAACATTTGCCTGTTCCAGGCCATTCCTCAGCAGACCTACGACAAGCAGCCGGAAAATCTGTTTTCCGAAGAATTTTGGGAGAATTTCCTGCCGGAATGGACCTTGCCCACCGAAAACACACCCACCATTCATATCCCCATTTCCCTGGGCGATGTGGACCTGCAAGCCGTGGGTCCCAAAAAGCAGACCAAGGAACTGGTAATGGAAGTGGACGCTCAACTACAGGAGGTTCTGTACCTGCGGGGCAAGAGCTACACCACATACAACGGCCTTTCCTGGAGCGCGGAAGTGCTCAACGATGACAGCCTGCAGATCATTCACCAGGCTTATCTGGGCCCTGCCGCTCCTACCAAGCTGTCCATCCGTACCGTTGCGCCGGAAAATCTGCTGTACGCAGCTTATTATCCTGCCAACCGGGTCTCTCTGCGGGGCGGTATGTTTTATAATCCCTCGCTGGAAACCGACTATGCCATGCAGGTCCAGCCGCTGCGGGATGATTGGCGGTCGCTGTACCGTCAGGTAAATCCCGGCATGACCGTCAGGGGCTCCCAGGCCTACAGCAGCCATTTATCCGTCTTCCTGGCGCTGCCGGAAAACACACAGAAAAAGGCGGAAAAACTGCTGAAACAATACGGCATTACGGATCAGACCCATATATTGACCGCTGTGGATACCATTGTCCGCACGGTGCAAAACAGCGCCACCTACAGCCTGAACACGGATTATATGCCCTCCCGGCAGAAAGATTTCGCCATTTGGTTCCTGGAAGACAGCGACACCGGCTACTGCGTCCATTTCGCCACCGCCACAGCGGTGCTGCTGCGGGCAGCGGGCATCCCGTCCCGATATGTGGAGGGCTATGTGACCCGCCTCGACAGCGACGGCACCGGCCGCGTCACCGCCGACCAGGCCCACGCATGGGTGGAATGCTGGCTGCCGGAATTGGGTTGGGTACCTTTGGAAAGCACGCCTTCCGTAGGCTGGTATCCGGATGAAGAGACCCGGCCTCCCCAGCCGACCACCACCGCGCCCCCGCCGCCCACCACATCTACCGGCACCCGGCCCACAACCCCCAATCCACCCACCACGCTGCCTACCCAGACAGACCCCACCACCCAGCCTTCCCAGCCCGCCACTACTCCCGGCACGGATCCGCCGCCGGATCCTCAAACGGATCTGACCTGGCTGTGGGCAACGCTGCAAAGTATGCTGATCGCAGCTTTGGCGGGCCTGTCCCTTTGGTGTCAGCGGCGTCTGCGGCTGCGATTGCGAAGGCTTTGGCTAACAGGCGGCAGCCCCAACACCCAGGCGCTGCGGCGTTGGCGCCATGTCAAACGGCTGGCAAAGCTGCGGCATCAGGCCGCCCCGGCAGCGCTGCTGGAATTGGCCCAAAAAGCCAAGTTCAGCCAGCACACCATCTCCGCCGAGGAATTGGCTGCCTTTGACGGCTATTTTACCCGGACATACGCCCACTTGCGCAGCCAAAGCTGGCTCTTGCGGCTATACTACCGGCTGATTTTAGCGATTTACTGATAAAAAATCCGCCTGCGGCATTGCACTGAAGTGATAAAATAATGGTAGACACGAAAGTGCCTACCATTATTTTTATGCTATTATAGACATGGAGGTGGAATTATGGCTGGTAAATACACTATACGAAGCAAAGAAGAAAAGTTAGCTATTG